>JAJZXK010000055.1 GCA_021806565.1 Bacillota bacterium
CCGGCGGGCACCGGGGATGTTCGTGGAGCGGCTGAGCCGCAAGGCTGAAAGTGCTGGCGGCAAGGTCATCGCTTTTCCCACGCGCACCACGGCGTTATCGCAGGTCTGCCATTGCGGGCGGCGGGCGAAAAAGCCGCTGTCGCTGCGGTGGCACGCATGCCCGTGTGGGGCGAGCGCGCAGCGCGACCTCTACAGCGCGCAGTTGGCGAGGTTTGTGTGCGAAGGCGAGGCTGGGACGTACCTGCTCGACGCGGGCCGGGCCGCAGATGCCTGGCCGGGTGCGGAACCGCTCCTGCGTGCGGCATCCGAGCAGGCCGAGAACCAACCCGCGAGGGGGCCGGTTCCCCGGTCCCACCCCGCAAGGGGACAGAGCGGGTCGCACGCGCAAGGGATGCTTGTGCCGTGCCCTTCAGCGCCTCCCGCCCCCTACGCCTGCGGGCCGTCCCCGTCCCGCGGCGAGGCGCAGCGGCCTGGGCGGGACAGGTGCCCGAGGGCGGCAAAGAGTTCGCCCACCGTATGTCCGTGGTCCAATGGATGGCGCATGGGGCCGTGCGAGTCGACCGAGTAGCGGTTGCGCCGCCCCTCGCGTCGGCGGCGGATGTAGCCGCCGGCCACCAGGTCGGCGATGATGGCCTGCGCGGCCCGTTCCGTGATGCCGACCCGCGCGGCGATGTCGCGGCCGCGGATGTCCGGCTCGTCGGCGACGCACAGCAACACATGGGCGTGGTTGGTCAGGAAGGTCCAGCCGGCCGCTCGCGCGCCGGGTTCCCCCACGGTAGACCGCCGCGGGGCGGCCCCGGACGCGGTGGCGTTCCGCGGGCCATCCGTGGCGCCGTCCACCACCGTGGTGGCCGGCGGCCGCCTCAGGCGGCGCCTTGACGGTTCCTCTTCAGAAGCCATGCGGGTACGGCAAGAACCTCTCCCGTTCAGCTTCAGCCGGTGGCAGAATGGCCGCTTCCTCCCTTCGGACCCTGGGGGCCCTGCCCCTGTCGTCCCGGCGCCGGTGTCCGGGGGCATACCGCCGGCACCTCGATTTCGGATATGACCCTGCACCGCTTCACCGATGCCGCGCGCCAAGCCAGCTGGGTCTTGTCTGCAAAACATACGTCAAAAAGGGCCGACGGGCCAACCGGTCCGGCCGTCGGACCGGTCGGCACCACTTCGGACCCACGACCGCGCTGTGTCGCAGGTACCTCGCGGAGCGCGCCCGGGCCGAGCGCGGCCGCATGAGCGGCCAAGCCGCGTCGCGCCCGCCAAACAAGCCGCGAAGCATCCGCTGGCGCGGGCCGACCCGCGCCCTACCAGCGACCGCCGGCCGGGACGCACGGCGACCAGGCACCCGACCGGCGCACCCGCCAGCCCGAGCCGTCGCCGGGGCCGGCCACCAGGTGCAGCCATTGCCCGTCGACCAACTCGCTCAGCGCGGTGTTGCGCGCGATCACCGCATCCAGCCGGTCCAGTGGGGCCTGGACCACGGCCAGCAGGCGCATGGGCTCGTGATAGAGCCGATCGCCGACGGCCACCGACTGCCAAGGCAGGCCGGTCCGCAGGTCCCGGCCGTCGCCGCACAGCACGCCCACTCCCCCGACCGGGTTGTGCAGGGTCTTGTCTCCCGACCCGAACACAGCGGGCGCCACCGAAGAGAAGTAATACTGGGCGTTGATCCATTGGGCAACGACGAGCGGGCCGCTGAGGATGCCCTCCAGGAACGCCCCGTCCGGATCCTGGTCCGGTTCATATGAGTGCAGGAAGGCGCGTCCGTCCAGGTCGCAACCGGCGGTCAGCGCTCGCGGGCCGATCACGAAAGCGGCGTTCCGCGCCAGGCCCCATTCGGGACGGATCTGGGCCCAGTCGGCCGAGCGGCGCGCGAGATGGGCGGCCAAGCCGCGGTCGGAGTGGAGGGCCGGCACTCCCGGGAGGTCCGCGGCGCGCTCGGCGGCGCACCGCTTCCCGGCCCGCGCCAGATCCGCGGCCAGGCGCGCCACCGCGGCCTCAAACCGCGCGGGAATGCGGTGGCGGTCCAGGATGGCGACCTCGTCGGTGGTCGTGGTGTGTTCGGCGGCGACAAACCAGGTGCCGTCGGGGACGTGGATCCCCCGCTCCCCCAGGGCCGCCCGCACCGCGGGTTCGTTCAGGGCGGCCGCCGCCACCCGCGCGCTCGGGCCGCCGGCCGCGCCGGCGCAGGCGCCGCAGTCCAGGGATGACGCATGGGGATTGGCGGCGGTCTCACCCCGATGCCCGCACAGCACCACCAGCGGGGCGAAGTCCCGCGTCAGCCCCATGGAAGCCAGAGCGCCCTGCGCAAACCGGATCCGCTCCTCCAACGGCAGCCCGCCGGCGTCCGCCGCATCCAGCACCGTCTGCGCGGGCGCTTCCTGGGTGGGCCGCGGCCAGGCGGTCCGCAGGCTCGCCGCGGGCCACAGCCACCAGCCGAGCAGTTCGGCCAGAGGAAAGGCGCCGCCAGGCGCGAGCTTCGCCATACGCCAGGCGTCGTGCAGCGCGGCCTTGCGCGCCCGTGACGCCAGGCGGCGGGACGCCCCACGCCGCCGCTGCGGGTCCGGCCGTTCGCGGACAGTGGTCTGTGGCGCCATCAGCACCGGGCAGCGGGCGGTGGCGGTCCGTTCCCCCAGGGCGGCAATGGCGACGGGGAACCCGAAGAACCCGGCGAACCCGAAAGTCTCGTACGGGCCGACGGCCTCCAGCGCGCGGCGCAACCGCTCCGAGCGGGCGTCGATGCAAAAGACGACCTGGGCGAGCGGCGGCGCGGACGACCGCGCCCCCCGCCCCGCAGACAGCCGGCCAAGCAGTTCGTCGCGGTAGTGGCGTTCGTAGGCCTCCAGCCACAGGAGCGCGGGGGGCCCTACCTCCTCGGGGTCCGCACCGCCGTCCGGGTCCGGCTCCACCACGCCCGCGGGCATTTCCCAGGCGGAGGCACCCAAAAGGAGCGCCTCGTAGCTGAAGCGCACCGCCAGCAGTTCCAGGACCGACACCGCCGGCAGCTCGCACTGCGGATCGGCCCAGTCCTGCCGCCAGCGCGCATAGCCTGCCCAACCGGGCAGACGGGCCAGCCGGCTGCGCAGTTCGTCCACCCGGCAAGCCTCGGGCACACCCAGGCGGCCCAGCGCCGCAAGGAGCGCGTCGGCGGGGTCCGCCGGTAGGGCGGCGACTGCCGCCGCGGCCCGGCGGCCCAACAGCGGGTCGTGGGCCGCCACCACCCGCCAGCAGCCATAGAAACCGTCCGAGCGGCCGGGCAGGGCCCAGGCGGACACGCCCGCGTCCACGAAGGCGGCGCAGAACGCCGCCCACTGGGCGTCGATCGCCGCCGCGCCGGCGGGCGGGTCGGGCCGGGATACCCCGGCGGGACCGCCGCCGGATGGACTCCGCGGCCAGGCGCGCAGCGCCGCGAGCGTGCCATCGTCCCCCAGTCCGTGGTCGGCCAGCACGGCGGCCAGGTCCGAGTCCGTGACACGCCCCGCGTCATGGGCCGTTTTCATCAGGGCCGGCGCCGGATAGCCGTCAAGCGGCAGCCAGCGTCCGGCCTCGCGCACGGCCGCCGCGAACCCGCGGTCCTGCAGGCCCATCAACGGGTTCACCGCGATGAACCCCTCCAGCGGCCACATCGGCGCGATCAGCCGCGCCGCGGACTCCACATCCGCCGCGAGGCTTGCCCGCTCGGCCGCGGTGCACCCCGCCGACGGGTCCGCGCTCACACCGGCTGCTTCCATGACGACCACACCTCCAACGCGTCAGCGCGCACCGCCACAGGCGTCCCCTGCGGCCGGGCCGGCCGCCCCCACGCCGCCCAAAAGGCCCAGGCCCGCAGCCGGACCGCCGGCGCCGAACGCCACGCCGTGGAAGCCAGCCACGCCGCCACGGCAGCGGCCGCGGCCAGCCCGACCAGCATCCACACCGGAGAACGGAATGCGGTCCCCACCGAGGGCAGTTGCGGGGCCAGCCAGGCCGCCACGGCGGAAGACCACAGCAGGTAGCCGGCGCCGGCCGCGACCAGGCCCAAGGCTCCCCACATGGTCGGAGCCAGCGGCTGACGCCGGCCGGCAAAACCCCAGAGCAGCGAACCGATGCTGACCGCCGCGAAGGCGACCGTCACCCGGGCGTCCCAGTGGGCCAAAGACGCCGGGTCCAGGACCCAAGCGGCCGCCACCAGGCCCAAGGCTCCGCCGACGGCAAGGACCGGACGCAAGCGCGCGACGGCAGCCGCGCGCAGACGCGGGGTGCGCCGCTGGCGCACCGCCTCGGCAACCCCGTCACCGGAGCCCAAGAACAGCGCCGCCTTATACATGGCGTGCGCCACCAAGTGGAAGACGGCGGCGGCAAAGGCCCCCACCGCGCACTCGGCGATCATGAACCCCATCTGGCTCATCGTGGAGTAGACCAGGCTTCCCTTGACGTCACTGCGCACGACCGCGGCCACGCCGCCGAACGCCGCCGTGGCCAGGCCGGCGGTCAGCGCCAGCGAAGCTGCCACCGGCGTGGCGCCCAGCAACGGGCTCAGGCGGATCAGCAGAAAGCCCCCCGCGTTCACCACGCCCGCGTGCAGCAAGGCCGAAACGGGCGTCGGCGCCGTGAGCGTGGCGGGCAGCCAGCGCGGTCCAGGCCACAGCGCACTGCGCACCACGGCGGCGAGCACGATGAGCAGGGCCACGGCGTCCCCGGCCGTCACCACCAGGGGCCCGATCGGGAATCGCACCGCCGCCAGGGGAACACCCGCCGCGGGCAGGTGGGCCAGGGTCGGGTTTCCCGCCAGCCCGCACAGCAGCAGCACGGCGCCGACCAGGGCCCCGTCCCCCAGCAGGAAGGCCAAACCCACGCGCCGGGCGGCCGCCGGCGCATCGCCGCTGCCGGCCACCAGGGCATAGACCGCCGCGCCAGCCGCCACCCAACCCAGGGCCAGGGTGGCGGGCGTCGCAGCGATGCCGGTCAGATCCGTGGCCGCCGCCAGCACTTGGGAGAAGACGGCGAAGCGGCCGAACGCCTGGCCCTCCAGGCAGCGGGCGGCGTACGGCAGCACCGTCGCTTGAATCCCCGCCGCCAGGAGGACGAAGACCGCGCCCAGGCGGTCCCCCACCAGGGCCAGGCCCCACGGACCCGGGACCAGGTGCGGCTTGCCCAGTGCGGTCTGCACCGCCAGAGTCGCCGCCAGGAGCAGGTTCAGCAACGCGAGTCCGGACAGGAGACGCTTGCCGGCGGGCGTGTGCGCAGCCGACACGCCCAGCACGGCTCCAAGCAGGGGCACCACGAGCGTTCCGATGAGCGGCAGTGTTTCCATGCGACCAACACTAACGAAGTACGTTTCGTGTGTCAAGAGACGCGAATCGCGTGTCTTTAGATTGGCTGGCCGGCCACGCACCGGCACCACCGCCCGGGCAGAGAGACCACCACTGGACACTCCCATCCGGGCCCAGGGGGCGTCGTCGGTACGCTCGGGTATGGCCGCGGGCGCCCGGACCGAGTTGCACCTACCACAAATGGGGGTATTGCGCCGCAATGACGATGCGTAGATCATGAGCTACGCATCATGCATTTTGCCGTCTGGTGGTCCGGACCGGCGCGGGGACGAGGAGGGACGCGCGCCCGCCGGCCGCCGCCCGGAGCGGACCCCGCGCGGGGAGGTGTTCGTGTGGTGTCGTCGGCGCCGGCGGAACCGCCATACCGCGACAGGGAGGTGGTGCTGTCCACCAAACACGGAAAGGAGCGGGCGATCGGCCCGCCCCTGCGGGCGCGCCTCGGCGTCCACCTCCGCGTGCCCACCGACGTGGACACCGACCGGCTCGGAACCTTCACCGGGGAGGTGGCGCGCGTCGGCACCCCGCTGCAGGTCGCGGTGCGCAAGGCACGCCTGGGTATGGCGGCCACCGGCCTTCCCCTGGGCCTGGCCAACGAAGGGAGTTTCGGTCCCCATCCGGGGATGCCGTTCGTTCCCGCCGACCACGAGTTGCTGCTGTTCGTCGACGACGAACTCGGAATCCAGGTCGCGGTGGAAACGCTCAGCGCCGAAACGAACTTTGCGCATGCGGACGCGGCGACGGTCGGTGCCCTCGGGGCCGACTTCCTGCGCCAGGCACGCTTTCCCTCGCACGGGTTGATCGTCCGCCCCAACGCCGGACCGGAATACGCCCCGCTCATCAAGGGGATCACCACCGCGCCAGCCCTGCTGGACGCCGTCGAACGCTGCGCGCGGGCATCCAGCGACGGTCTGGCGCACCTGGAGACGGATATGCGCGCCCACATGAATCCCATGCGGCAGGCGGTGCTCCGCGCCCTCGCCAAGCGGATGGCACAGCAACTTGCGACGCGTTGTCCGGCCTGCGCCACCCCGGGCTGGGGTGCCGTCGGGGTCGTCCGGGGACTTCCCTGCGAAGTCTGCGGGGGTGAGACCGCCCTGGTGCGGGAGGAGATTCACGGCTGCCCGCGCTGCGAGCACCGCAGCCGTCTCCCGCGTGGAGACGGCCGCCGGCATGCCGACCCCGGCCATTGCCCCTGGTGCAATCCGTAGGCGGGGGACGGCCGGGAGGAGCCGCGGCCCCCGGACGCCGCAGCCAGGGGCCAAGGGGCGGAGGTGAGGCGCCCGTCCCTTCAGGTACGATGCCTCTGGGCTCGTCCGTGGTCCCGCCAGGGGCCGCCGACCTTGGGCGGCGAACGAGTGCCGCGGCGATCGTCCGAAGGCAGGGGGCACGCTCGGAGTTGCCGGAGTCGTTGTGTCCGGCCTGCCTTGCGCATCCTGGTGAACGTCCACGGGGGCAGGCGCCCGCGGCCGCACGGTCGAATCGCTTCACGACCTGAGGCCGCCCGCAACCCCGTCAGGTCGCCTTCCGGTATGGGGGATCCCCCGGCGAGTCCCCGGGGTTGGAGGGTGCAGCCGCCCGCCGCTTGGCGGCACAGCCGGGAGCGTCACGGAGGAGGTCCATATGCCGCAAGCACAGGTCGCCGTCATCATGGGCAGCAAGTCCGACCTGGACGTGATGCGCCACGCGGTGGAGATGCTCGAAAAGCTCGGCATCGCCCACGAGGCCGCCGTCGTGTCCGCACACCGGACCCCGGATAGGATGTTCGCCTTCGCCGAAGAGGCCGCCGAACGGGGTCTGCGCGTCATCATCGCCGGGGCCGGGGGGGCCGCCCATCTGCCCGGGATGGTCGCCGCCAAGACGACCCTGCCGGTGATCGGGGTGCCGATCCCCCTCTCCCACCTCCAGGGCATGGACTCGCTGCTGTCCATCGTGCAGATGCCCAGGGGCGTGCCGGTGGCAACCGTGGCCATCGGCCCGTCCGGAGCCACCAACGCCGGCCTGCTGGCCGCCCGCATCCTCGCCCTGCACGACCCGGAGATCCGCAGCCGCCTGGAAGCCTTCCGCGCCGAGCAACGCCGCATGGCTCTGGAGGGCCTGTGACGATGGCCAAACCGCTACCGACGGGAAGCACGGTCGGCATCCTGGGCGGGGGACAGCTCGGACGCATGATCGCCATGGAGGCCCGACGCCTTGGCTACCGCACCTGTGTGCTCGACCCCGACCCCCATTCCCCCGCCGCCCAGGTGGCCGACGAACACGTGCGTGGTGCGTTCGGCGACATGGAGGCGGCCCAGAAGCTGGCGCGGCGTGTACGGGTGGCCACCTACGAGTTCGAAAACATCCCGGCCCGCACGGTGGAGGCGGTCGAGGCCATCGTGCCCGTCCATCCGGGAAGCGGCGTCCTGAGGACCGCCCAGCACCGCATCGTGGAGAAGCAGACGCTGTCCCGCTTCGGTTTCCCCGTGCCGCGTTTCGTCCCCCTGCGCCACCGGGACGACCTCGACCGGGCTTGGCGCGAGTTGTCCCCGCCGCTGGTCATGAAGACCGCCACGGCCGGCTACGACGGCAAGGGACAGGCGGTGGTCCACACGCGCCAGGAGGCCGCCAGCGCCTTCGCGCGGCTCACCGCCGAAAGCCCCGAGTTGATCGTCGAGGAATTCGTCGACCTGGCGGCGGAAGTCTCCGTGATCTGCGCCCGGAGCGTCGACGGCGACGTCGCCTGCTACCCCCTCGCCGAGAACCGGCACACCTCGGGCATCTTGGACGTGACGCTCGTGCCGGCCCGCGTCCCGGACGAGATCGCCCGCGCCGCTCGGGAACTCGCCGGCGGCATCGTCCACCGCCTCTCGCTGGTGGGGCTGCTGGCGGTCGAGATGTTCCTCACACGCGACGGCCGGCTGCTGGTCAACGAATTGGCACCCCGGCCCCACAACTCCGGCCATTACACGCTGGACGCCTGCGCCACCTCCCAGTTTGAACAGCTCCTGCGGGCGCTCTGTCAGCTGCCGCTGGGCGCGACGGACCTGCGCGCCCCGGTCGCCATGGCGAACCTGCTCGGCGACCTGTGGCCGGCCGGCGGACCGGTCGACTTTTCCGGGGCCCTGGCCGTCGACGGCGTGCGCCTGCACCTGTATGGGAAGGCGGAGGCGCGGGCGGGCCGCAAGATGGGCCACCTCTGCTGCCTGGCGCCCTCGGTGGAGCAGGCGTGCGCCCAGGTCCTCGCCGCGCGGACCGCGGTGGACCGGCGCCCCCGCAGCCGATTCGACGCCGGCCCGGCGGCCGTCGGCGGGGCAGCCGCCAGCGGGCGTCCCCACCATAGCGAGGCTCGCGCGTGACGCAGTTATGGCAGTGGGGGCGCGCCGCGATACGCTCTTACTCTGCGCCTGCCGCTTCAGGGAGCCGCGGCGCACGGGAGGTACGATAGGCGGATACGGCCCATTGCCGGCGAAAGGGAGTACGTCCTTGGCGCTCTCCCCAAGGAGTGCTCCCTCTCGGCGAAGGCAGAGGGGCCCTGCTCCGACACGGTCGCGTGGGCTTGGCTTCGGAACTGCCGCCTCCGGCCCTCGGAGCTGCGGCTGCGAGGGCGCTCCCTCCGCCAACCCGGGCCCGCCCCTGCCCAGACGGCGCCGGCGCGAATCGTCCGGGGCGACCGGGACGCGCCCGGAGTTCAACCTGGAGCCCGCCAAACGGTACAGGGCGCTGCAAGCGCAGGCGCCGCCGGGTTGCCGCACATCGACCACTTCGGCTCACCGCGGCCCGCCCCGATCAACCCAACCGGACCGGTTGCCCCGTCTGCATCGAGCACACGGCTGCCTCCGCCATCGCGACCACGGCGCGCCCGTCCGCCCCCGTGATGCCCGGCGGGGTCCCGTCGAGCACTGCGTCCACCAGGTGCGCGATCTCCCGCTCGTGCGCGTCCGGCGCCGGTAGCGCTTCCTTCCCCGCGAGCTTCCCGCCGGCGCCGTCCAGCCGCTTCCACTCCAGGCTGTCGGGCCAGCAGGTCCAATTGAGCGTGCCCTCGGTCCCCTGGATCACGCCGCTGTATCCGCCGAGGGCTGCGCCGATGCTGGTGTGCAACACCGCGTGCCCGCCGCCCTGGAAGGTCAGCGTTACGAACGCGGTGTCCTCGTGGTCGACGGTGTCCACGACGCGCCGGGTGCCGGTGGCGTACACCGTCTCCGGTTCGCCCAGGATGAACCGCATGTAGTCCAGTTCGTGGGCGTTCACCTCGAAAAGCGGTCCGCCCGACGTCTCGCGCCGGTTCCGCCACGGTGGGACGGAACCCCACCCCCCCAGCCGCGAGGTGCGCATGGCGAAGGGGGTGCCGATGGTGCCCTCGTCGATCAGGCGCTTGATGTGGTGGAACACGGGCAGGTAGCGGAGCACCTGGCCGACGACGAGGTGCACGCCGGCGGCGCGGGTCGCCGCGACCATCCGGTCCGCATCCGCGGTGGTGAGCGCCAGCGGCTTCTCGCAAAAGATGTGCTTTCCGGCCGCGGCGGCGCGCACCACCAGATCGGCGTGCGTGAAGTTGGGCGTGGCGACGATCACCGCCAGGATGGCCGGATCCGCCAGAACCTCGCCGGGGTCGGTCGTGTGCGGCACGCCCAACTCTTGGGCGAAGGCCTGCGCGGCCTCGGCGGATACGTCGCAGACCCGGACGACGCGGGCGCGCGGCAGCCGGTTGGCGGCGCGGGCCAAGACCTTCGCCATGCCGCCGCACCCGATGAGGCCGATCGGAAGCCGGTGCTCAAGCGTGGCCATGCCGGATAGAGACCTCCGTTTCTTTGGGCGCGGGCGGGTTTCCAGTGGATCCGCCGCGGGTCCCGGACGCCTGGAGGGTTCGCTCCCGGATGCCCGGTTCCCGTGCCCGTCCGCGAGATCTGTCACCCCTCTTCCAGTAGCCGCATAGCCTGGCCCCGCCCGAGGCTGCGACGCGCGAGGCCTCGGGAGGGAGGTTGATACACGATGGCCCTCTTCGAAACGACGTTCCCGCCCTATGTCCCGTTCGGCAGCCGGACGCTCTCCGGGGGGGAAGACGGCACGGACGTGGCCGTACTGCAAACCGTCTACAACCAGTCCCTCAAGGTGATGAACCCGCCGCAGGGCCCCCTGGGTCAGCCGATCTCCGTGACCGGGATTTACGACTTCGCGACCGGGCAGGCCGTCCGGAACGTCCAGTCCTACTTCGGCACCTCCGTCGACGGCGTCGCCGGACCCAACACCTACTTCCTATTCGGCCAGGGTGTCGACGACCACGTCACGTATGGCGGCCCGCGGTACGGCAGCCGCACCCTTTCGCAGGGCAACACCGGCGGCGACGTGACCGTCCTGCAGAATCGCCTGAACCTGTTCCGGTACAGCAGCATCCTCGGCGGGCCGGCGGACGGAATCTTCGGCCCGAAGACCACGGCGGCGGTCGCCCAGTTCCAGATCGACGCCATCGCCAACGGGGACACGGGGCTTGAGACCAACGGCGTCGTCACCGTCGGCACCTTCGACGCCACCTGGATTTACACGTACGCGGGCGGCCGCGGGCTCTTCACCGGCCGCAACGGCTTCGACGTGATGTTCATCCAGGTGCTGCTGCGCAAGCTTGGCTTCTACGGCGGAGCGATCACCGGCTTCTACGACGGAGCCACCCAGGCGGCGGTGATCGGCTTCCAGCAGTCGGCGGGTATCAGCACGGACGGCGTGGTCGGTCAGAGCACGTACTACCAACTCGGCCTGCGCAACCAGGTTCCGGCACCATCGCCCTACACCGCACCGCCCATCGGCCCGGTCACCCGCCAGGTATCCGCTTGCTGCGTCCCGCTCACCTCGGCGACGAGCGACCTGCATCCGTACGGCGAGGCCAGCCACGTGGTGAACCTCGCGGAAAGCTTCGAAAGCCTGGACGTGGTCGGCTTCCTGCTCCCGCCCCCGTCGACCTTCGGCTCCCAGTACGGGCAGTACGCGGCGCAGGTCACCGATCCGAACACGGGTCAGGTGAGGACGTTCCTGATGACGTCGCTGCCACCCGGCGGCACCCCGTCCGACTGGGGCGGCAGCCTCTCGGTCGGAGTGAAGGTCATCCCGGTCGGGCCGGTGGCCGTGGTACCGACCCCGTCGGGCTCGACCAGCGGACCCTTCGGCCCCGCGGTCCTGACCGGCAACCTCGGCCCATGCCCCTCCCCTTCGTCGGCCGGTTCGTCCGGCGGCGGCGACGGCTGGACCAGCGCTGACACGGGCGGCCCCGCACACGGCACGAACAGCGGCTGAAGCCGGCGAGCGGAGAGGGGCGACGCTGGATGTGGTGCCGCCCCCCCTCCTTCTGGGCGGCGGCCTCAGCGCGTGCGGAGCGGAGCAGAGCGGTGGCACCTGCTCGGCCCTGCGAGAAAAGGAAACCCGACCAGCACAGGGGCGGTGCGGTATCGCGCACCGGCCGCCGCCGGGCCAGCCGCGGCCCGGTCCGGACGGCCGGTGTGGCGAGTGGCTCCGGCGGTCCCGGCCCCCCGATGGAGGCGGCGGTTGCGACACCCGCGCCCCCGCGGGCGCCGCCGCGCTATCCCGGTGCACGGGGACGGACGCGCCCGCCCCGGAGATTCCGGCCGGGACGGGACGCGGTCATGGAGCTCCGGCGCCCTTGGCTCAGCCGATCCCGGGGCCCGAGGTCTGGGTGGCGAAGTCGGTGTGAACGCAGCTCACGGTGTTCGTCTGACCCGCCTGGCAGGCCCCGGCGTCGGAAGTACCCTGCAGGTTGCCCCACTGGTCGTGAGTGTAGGCGATCGAGGCGAACCCCGTGACCGGGCTTTCCGCCACGCCGAAGTGGTCGTAGAGGTCGCGGTTGTCGTTGCCGTTGGAGGTGCAACGGATACCGCCCTGGCAGACGCCGCCGTAGTGGACGACACCGGTCACGCGCTGCTGCCGTCAGCCGCCGTTACCGGTGGCGGCGAGGTTCTGCGCGAAAAAGACGTGCCACGGCTCGTTCTGGCAGTTGTACGGGCCGGAGGTGCTGGTGCACGCCTGGTAGTTCTGCGCCGCCGGGGTGCCGTAGTAGACGAGGTCCACCTTGCCGCAGGCGCCGGCCGCCAACCACGGGTAGATGGGCGTAGCGGCACTGCCGGTGTTCACCTTCATGGGAGGACTCCAGGTCCGACCGTGGTCGGTCGAAACGGCGGCAAAGACGTTCTTGCCGTCGGACCAGGAGGCGTAGACGTTCCCCGCCGCGTCGACGGCCACGTTCGGGAAGTTGTTGGCCAGATTGGCGCTGGAACTCGGGTTCTTGTAAACGACGTGGTCCCGAAAGCTCAGCACCGGCTGTCCCGCCACCGTGGTGCCCTGGGGCGTGCCGACCGCCATGTACACGGTGTTGAAGCCCGAGCAGTTCACGACGGCCGTGGGGCTGGGCGGGCAGCCGGCGAAGATCTGGAAGACAGCTCCTGTCTTCTGATTGACCGCGATGTTACCGATCTCGTTGTCGGCCGCCGTGCCGAGGTAGATGTCGGTCTTGGCCGGGTTGATGGCGGGGTACGTCTGCACGCTTGTGGGCACGCCGTTTTGGAGCGTCCCCTCGTTGACGATGATCTGCAGGCCCGTCGCGAGGTTGTGGTAGGAGGTGTAAGAGGTGCCCGCCCCCGAGGCGGCGATCCACTCGCGGTCATCCGCCGGCACCGTCGCCCCCAGTTCGTTGCTGGTCCAGGTCCGCCCGCCGTTCTGCGAGGCGCTGACGGTGACGTCGCCGCCCGTCAGGCTGGCCACGTAGACATTGTGGACACCCGCCGCGTTGGCCGCCGGTGCGGTGGCCAGATCGGTGTCGCCGCCCCCGGGCGCAAATCCAGTCCTCTGGCTGAGGTCCCCCGTGGAGATGGCGTTGGGATGCCTCCGTCCACCGACTGCCACGCGTCCGTCCCGGCACCAAGCCCGTTCTCAGAGGAGATGCAAAAGGCACCGGTGGGATCGGCGCGGATCTGCGGCTCGCCGGCGACGTTGTACTGCGTCGTGGATCCGGCCGGGGGCGGAGGGAGCACGCCCGTCACGAAGGCCGGCAAACCGGCACCGGCATCGGCGGGCAATCCGGGAAGCAGCAGGAGCAGGGTCACGGCAAGCACGCTGGGCACCCAATACCTTCTCGCCCGAGAACCCCGGGGCACGTATCCGTGCGGCAAGCATCGGTGGCACGCGGCCCGAAGCAAGGCACGCATGCGGCACTCCGCTCCCTTCTTCGCGGCGGCGGGTCAGAGAGGCAGCACGGTCAGAGGCTCCCGCTCGACCGGGCTGGTCCCCGAGCGCTCCACTGCCGGTGCGAAGCTGCATGGTGCCGGCGTCCGCAATGGGACAAGCCGCAACGGCAGTCCCACCCCGCCTGGGCGCATGACAAGATCTGGTCGGACGGCAGCCCTCCGTCCACCCAATTCGTACCTACGATGCCGTTTCTGCCCGTCGCGCCTTCGGGGGTGCGGGTGCGTCGAAACAGAGGGAGCCTCGGGCGCGCTGGGACCAGGGCAGGCCGGCCAACCATGCGGCGCAGGCCGACGACTGGGGCCGAGGGCACTCGACCTCCCCGGGCACTTGGCCGAAGCAGGCAACCGCCCCGGCGGGTGAGGCCGCCTCGGTTGCGCGTGCATCGAGGCAAATATATAGTTAGCCTTACTTTCTACCTCACTTCCCGCGTGGCGAGGAGGCTGGCTCGATGGACGGCGCAACCACAGACCGCGGCAACGCTGTGGGACAGGCTCTGGAGGTGGTCACGGGGGTGGTGCGCCTGCTGCGGGGGGCCGCCGCCGGACCAGCTGCGACCGGCGGCAGGCTGTCGCTCACGGAGTTCCGCCTGCTCAAGCGCTTGGGTCAGGGCGTGCGCTTGGCCAGCGAGTTGGCCGCGGAACTCGAGGTGACGGCGCCGACGGTGAGCGCCGCGGTCGACGCACTGGTGCGCCGCGGGCTGGTGGAGCGGTGCGCACCGACCGGCGATCGCCGCGCCGTGCCCCTGGCCGCGACGCCGGCCGGTCTGGAGGCCCTCGCGGCCGCGCGCCTGGTCCAGCAGCAGGCCCTGACCGCGCTGTTGGACCAGTTGTCGCCGCATGAGCGCCGGGCGTTGCAGGTAGCCCTCCCGGCGCTGGCCAGGGCGCTTGAGGTCCAGCGGCAGGGCGAGCCGGTGGTGGCCCCTTGACCTCGCGCGGCGGACCGGTGGAGGCCCAAGACGGCTACAAATGGATGGCGCTCTCCAATACGACGATCGCCATGCTCCTGGCCACCATCGACGGTTCCATCATGCTGATCGCCATGCCGGCCATCTTCCGCGGCATCCACCTCAACCCGCTGGTGCCCGGCAACAGCTTCTACCTTCTTTGGATGATCCTAGGCTACCTGGTGGTGACCAGCGTGCTGGTCGTCAGCCTCGGACGGCTCGGCGACATGTTCGGCCGCGTGCGCATGTACAACCTGGGGTTCGTCATCTACACGGCGGCCTCACTGCTCTTGACCATCGACTGGATGACGGGCGCCGCCGGGGCCGACTGGCTGATCGTGATGCGCATCGTGCAGGGCATCGGCGGGGCCTTCCTCATGGCCAACTCCGTGGCCATCCTCACCGACGCCTTCCCGGCCAACCAGCGCGGCCTGGCGTTGGGAATCAACAACATCGCCGGCATCAGCGGCAACTTCATCGGACTGGTGTTGGGCGGTATCCTCGCCCCCATCGATTGGCGGCTGGTGTTCCTGGTCTCGGTGCCGTTCGGTCTGTTCGGCACGATCTGGGCCTACCTCAAGCTGCGGGACGGCGGCACCCGCCGCCGCGAGCCGGTCGACTGGTGGGGCAACGCCACTTTCGCCATCGGTCTGACTCTGGTGATGATCGGTATCACGGGCGGCATCCAGCCGTACGGCGGCCACACGATGGGCTGGACCAACCCGCGCGTGCTGGGCGAGTTGACCGTCGGCACGCTCTTTCTGGCGGGATTCGCCGTCTGGCAGGTGCGCTACCCGCACCCGATGTTCCACCTGGCCCTCTTCCGCATCCGCGCCTATACCTTCGGAGTCCTGTCCAGCTTCCTCTCCGCCATGGCCCGCGGCGGCCTCATGTTCATGATGATCATCTGGCTGCAGGGGATCTGGCTGCCGCTGCACGGTTACAGCTTCAGCGCCACGCCGCTGTGGGCCGGCATCTACATGCTGCCCCTCAGCCTCGGCTTCGTGCTCGCCGGGCCGCTGTCGGGTTACCTCTCCGACCGCTTCGACGCGCGGCTCTTCGCCACCGGCGGCATGCTGGCATCGGCACTCGCCTTCGCCCTGATGTACCTCTTGCCGGTCGACTTCAGCTACGCGAGTTTCGGCGGCACCCTGCTGCTGCTCGGACTGTCCATGGGCGCCTTCGCGTCCCCCAACCGGGCCGGCATCATGAACAGCCTGCCGCCCGAGCACCGCGGGTCGGGCGGCGGCATGAACACCACATTTCAGAACTCGGCCCAGGTGCTGTCGCTCGGCATCTTCTTCAGCCTGATGATCGCGGGGCTGGCGGCCTCTCTGCCGCGCACCATGACCGCCGGTCTGGTCGCGCACGGGGTACCCGGCCAGGCGGCCGCGCGCGTGGCGCACCTGCCGCCGGTGTCCATCCTGTTTTCGGCGTTCCTCGGGTACAACCCGGTGCGGGCGTTGCTGGGCGCCAGGGTGCTTTCGGCGCTCTCCCCGGCCGCTGCGGCGGCCCTCACCGGCCGCTCCTACTTCCCCTCCCTGATCTCGTCCCCGTTCCACAACGGGCTGCATGAGGCGCTGATCTTCGCCGTGGTCGCCTGCATCTTGGCCGCCGCGGCCTCCTGGTCGCGCGGCCGGCGCTACGTGCACGGCGAAGCGCAGCGGCCGCTCCCGGCCGACGAGGACCGCGAGCCGCGCGCGGCCGGGGGAGGGCGGCGCTGATGCCTCGCAGGTGCCACGCTCAGAACGAGTGACCAGGTGGCGCACCCCGCTTGCGGTGGGCGGGATCGGTTCGATCTTGGTTCGACAGGAGGGCCTTCCGATGCACGTGCGCTGGTATGGCCAGTCGGCGTTCCACCTTGCCACCGGCGGCCGGGCCGTGTTCCTGGACCCGTTCCATCTCCCGGACGCGGAACGGGCCGCGCGCGGCATCCGCATCGCCTACCCACCCATCCGGGACGCCCAGGCGGATCTGCTGCTCATCACCCATGAACACTTCGACCACAACGCGGCCGAGGCGGTCGGCGGCGATCCCCTGGTGATCCGTTCCACGGCGGGCACCCTGGACTCGCCGTTGGGCCGGGTGACCGCCATCGCCTCCGAGCACGACCCGGAGGCGGGCACCCGGCGCGGGCCGAACACCATCTTCGTCCTGGAGTGCGGCGGTCTGCGCGTTTGCCACTGCGGCGATTTCGGCCAGACGGCGCTGCGCCCGGAACAGCGCCGGGCCGTCGGCCGAGTGGACCTGCTGCTGCTGCCCGTGGGCGGCGGCCCGACCGTCGGTGCGGACGGCGCCCTGGAACTGGTGCGGCAGATATCCCCGCGCTGGGTCGTGCCGATGCACTACCGCACCCCGGCCCTTAACTTCCTGGAACCGGCCGACGCCTTCCTGGCTCGGTTCGAGCGGGTGCACCGCTGCGCCACCAGCGCCTTTTGCACGACGGAGTTGCCGCCCGCCGCAGACCCGCCGCTGGTCGTGCTTCCGGCGGTCCCCGCCTGAAGACCGGCGCGGGCGCGGAACCACCGGCCGATCTACACGCCCCAGATGGACACCGAGGCGGCGGCAAGCCACATCTTGCCGCCACTCAACCGGCGCAAGAGCAACGCAGCGGCCCGGGCCGGTGCCCGGGCCTCTCCATGCCCCCACGCTGCATGCGGACCACTGAGACGCCGGCCACCGCCCGCCGTCAGGCGCTGGCGCCGCCCTTGACGAGCGGGACCGCCGGGTCGGCCTGGTCGTGGCCCACCCACTCGTGGATGCGCTCAACCGTCATCTGCTCGGGATAGGCCACCTCGCCGTGCAGCACAGCGTCCAGGCCCTGCTCCTCCTCCTCCGGCGTGACGCGGCAGCCGACCAGGGCGTCGGTCACCTTGAACACCACATAGGTACCCGCCGCCGAGAAGATCCACGCGGCCAGGACGCCGACGACCTGCAGCAGCAGCTGCTTGGGGTTGCCATACAGCAGGCCGTTGGCGCCGGAGCTGTTGACGGCCACCTCCGCGAAGATCCCGGTCGCGATCGCCCCCCACGTCCCTCCGAGCCCGTGGCCGCCGAACGCGTCCAGCGCGTCGTCGTAGCCGAAGCGGTTCTTGATCACCGAGGCGCCCAGGTAACAGATGACGCCGGCGCCGATACCGATCACGATGCTGCCCATCGGGCCGACGTAGCCGGACGCTGGCGTGATGGCGACCAGGCCGCTGACGGCGCCGGCACAGGCACCGATCAGGGTGGGCTTGCCGGTGCGCCACCACTCCACGACCACCCAGGTCATGGAGGCCGCGGCGGTCGCGGTGTTGGTGACCAGGAACGCCGAGACCGCGAGCGGGTTGGCCGCCAGGGAGCTGCCGGCGTTGAAGCCGAACCACCCGAACCACAATAGCGCCGTGCCGATCAGCACCATGGGCACGTTGTGCGCCCGGATGTGCTCGTCGTGGCCCAGGCCGTTGCGCTTGCCCAGGAGGATCGCCGTCACCAGGCCCGCCACACCGGAGCTGATGTGCACGACGGTGCCGCCGGCGAAGTCCAGGACGCCCATCTGGTGCAACCAGCCGCCCGCACCCCAGACCCAGTGGGCCAGCGGGTCGTAGACCACCGTGATCCAGAGCACGGTGAAGATGAGCACGGCCTTGAAGCGCATCCGCTCCGCGAAACCACCCACGATAAGCGCCGGGGTGATCACGGCGAACATCAGTTGGAAAACGGCAAACAGCTGATTGGGGATCGTCGACGCATACGCCGGATCGGGGGCCGCCCCGACGTGGCGGAAGCCCACCCACGCCAGCGTGCCGATCACGTGGTGCCAGTCCGGACCGAAGGCCAGCGAATAGCCGAAGAGCACCCACTGCACCGAGACGATGCCGATGATGACGAACACCTGCAGCATGGTGGTGATCACGTTCTTGCCGCGCACCATGCCGCCGTAAAACAGCGCCAGCCCCGGCGTCATCACCAACACCAGGGCGGAGGAGGCGAGCACCCACGCCTCGTCGCCGGAGTTCAGGTGCGCCGCCGGACCCGCCGCCAGACAGATGCCTGGTGCCAGCAGGGCGGCGAGGAAGGCGACGGCCATCGGAAGCCAACGTTTGGGCACCGGGGTTCTCCTCCTCGTCCGTCGGGCGCTCGCCCCGCAGCGAAACCGTCGCGCGGCCACGTCGAGAAGGATAAGGGCAACCGCCGGCGATGCGAAGCAGGTGTCATCCAACATCACACATACCTGACAAGACAGAAATTACTGGAAAGTCACCTCAGGCCGGCGGGCCGCTCCGGCGCGGCGGCCGCCGGGGCGGCGGCGGTGACCGGTGGGCCGCCCAGCGGCCCGATGCCGACACCAACAACTCACCGCGGCCGAGCCGCCGCCACCCCGCCGCACCCATCGGATTGCTCGCCGCGACCACGCAGGCGCCCAAGCCGCCGGCGGCACCGACACGGATGTCCCAGTCTTCGTCCGCGAGCGCTAGCGCGCCGGCGCCCCCGTCCTCCATCTCCCACACATACAACCCATACTCACCGGACGAGAAGACGACCAGCCGCTCCTGCGTCAGCAGCAGGTAGTTGAACATGCCATGGCGGGCGATCGCGACCGAGGCCGGGTGCAACACGGAGGCCAGGACCTCCGGGTCCGGCGGACCGCCCGCGGGCAGCACCTCGGTGATGCGGTCGAGCAGGGCGCAAAAGGCGAACTCCGAATCGGTGCCGCCGATGGGCGAAAAGCGCCGCGGCCGCCAGTCGGCATCGCGCAGCACCCCGGCGACGTTGCCGTTATGGGCGAACGCCCACTCCCTTCCGCCCAACTCGCGCACGAAGGGGTGGCAGTTCTTCAGGCTCGCCGAATGCGTCCAGCGGCGGATATAGGCGATGGCGCCCTCGCCGCGCAGCGCCCGGCCGTCCCGCAGCATCGTGGCGGTCGCGGCGTCCGGTCGCGCGGCCGGCTCCTTGAGCACGACGGCGGCCGGTCCACGCAGGGCCGCGACGCCCCAGCCCTCCTCGCGATAGCCACGCGGGGTCTGCGCACCCGCAAAGCGCAGCGACAACGCCATTTCAGTCGTCCCGCTGATCCCGAAGAGCTCCCCCATCCCGATGCCCCCCCCACCCGCCGCCTCGCGGGACCGGATCAGCCGCCATGCAAGCGGGCCACCGCCGCCAGGGTCAACGCGGCCGTGACGAGGGCGACCGCCAGCAGCAGGAACAGCGGATTGGTGAGCCAGTTCGGCAGCCGCGGTCGGCGCGCCAACTGCAGCGGCGGCGGCTCCACCGCGGCCGGGTCGGCCAGCCCGGCGGCAAAGGCCTGGGCCGAACCGAAGCGGTGCGCCTTGTCACGATGCAGGGCGCGGGCCACCACCGCGTCTACCCCGGGCGGCACCCGGGCGCAGCGGGACACCGGCGGCGGTACGTCGTTGAGCACCTGATACATGACGGCCATCGGGTTGTCGCCCGAAAACGGCGGCCGGCCGCAGAGCATCTCATACAGGATCGCGCCGGCCGCGTAGACATCGCTGGCCGCGCCGCCCCGCTCGCCGCGGATCTGCTCCGGGGCCATGTATTCGGGGGTGCCAGCCAGCCCCGAAAAGCCACGCCAGGTCACGCGCGGCCGGCCGCCCATGCGGGCGATGCCGAAGTCGATGATCACCAGCCGCCCCTCCGGCGTGCAGACCAGGTTCTCGGGTTTGAGGTCGCGGTGGTAGATACCGCGGCCGTGCAGGTAGGTCAGCGCGTCCAGCAGTTGCGCCAAGTAGCCCGCCGCGCGCTCCCAGTCCAGGCGTCCCTCGCGCGTCAGCAGGTCCGAGAGCAGTTCCCCCCGCACGTACTGCATCACCAGGTAGGGATGGTGCCAGTCCTCCTCGATGGCCAGCGCCTTGGGAATCGCCGGGTGGTCCAGTTGCATGCCGATGGCCACCTCACGCCGGAAACGCTCGTAGACGGCCGGATCGCCGAGTTGGCCGGTGTCGGGGAACTTCAGCACGACCGCGTCCTCGTCGTCGCCGCCGCCTTCGGCGCGCGCCAACCAGGTCTCGGCCATCCCCCCGCGGCCGAGCGGCTCCGTCAACGTATAGCGCCCCACGCGCATCCCTCTGGTCAGCGGCATCCTGCCCTCCGGGAGGCGATGCCACCGCGACGGCCAAGCCGCCCGGCGCCCGACGCCCGGCCCGCCCCCTTTCGCACGGCCCTCCCGGTCCCGGCGCGGCATGCCCGGCCGGCCCCGCGGCGCGCGGGTTCCGCCCGCATGCTCACCCGCTACGCGACTCCACGCGCACGGCCAGCACCGTCAGGTTGTCGCCTCCCCCCCGGGTATTGGCCAGCGCGACCGCCTCGCCCGCACCGGCATCCAGATCGGGATTTTCGAATCGCGCCGCCAGTTCCTCCGGGGTCAGGTAGTCCATCACGCCGTCGGTCACCATAACGAACAGGTCTCCCTCCAACAGGCGGCCGCGCACCATGTCCGGCCGCACCAGCGGGTCCACCCCCACCGACCGCAGCAGCACGTGGCGACCCGGGTGGCGGTCCGCCTCCTCGGCGCGCAGCAGCCCATACCTGCGCATCTGCGCCGCCAGCGAGTGGTCCCGGGTCAGTTGGGTCACCTCGCCGGCCCGGGAATGAAAGCACTTGGCGTCCCCGACGTGGGCGACCCAAAAGCGGTCGGCGCGCAGCAGCAGGGCCGTGAGCGTGGTCTGCATGTTGCGGAAGCGTTCGTGGTCGTCGCCAAGGGTGAACAGGTGCACCGCGACCCGCTGGAAAGCCTGGCGCAAGCGCGCGTCGGCCCGCCTGCCGGGCGGGGCGAAGTAATACTCCTGCAGCAGGACGTTGGCCGCCTCGGCGCTGGCCACCTCACCCGCGGTGCTGCCGCCGACGCCGTCCGCCACGCAAAAGAGGCTGCCGGCCTCGGCCTGGCGCAGGGCGTCGCCCGGCACGTAGTAGGCGTAGAAGTCCTCGTTGCGCTCGCGCACCCGGCCGCGGTCGGTCGCCACCCCCACGGTGAAGCGCAACCCTCCGCCCGCTGCGGGCTCCCCGCGCCGCAAGACGGGCACTCCGACGTCCCCCCTTTCGAACCCGGCTGTGGGACAGGCGCGCCGGGGCCGGGGGCGGATGGCCCGCCGGCGCCGACGCGCCAAGTGTGGTTGCAGACACCGGGCGCGGATCCCTACGCCCCCACCCGCGCCACGCCGTCCTCCGGCATGAGGGCACGGCGCTTGGCGCGGCTGTTGGCTACGAAGTAGGCCACCCCGGCGACGCCCCAGAACAGAGAGAAGATGACGGCCTCGATCGCCGCGACCTTGGTGGCGCCACCGCCCAGGACGCTCAGATACAAGACCGCGAGCAGCATCACGAAGTTGGCCAGGGCACCCAGAAGCGGGACCCCGACCCGGGCGATGCCGGGCGTCTTACCGACCTCGTCGGCCAGGGCCAGAAGCGCGATCACATTGGTCATACCATAGAGCAGGAAGGTGCCGATGTTCGAGATCAGGCCGATCGCCGTAAGGTTGGTCACCGAGACCACGCCGAAGGCGCCGATGACGGCGGAGACGGCGGTCAGGAGCCATACGCCGTAATGCGGTGTCGCGTACTGCCCGTGGAGCACCCCCATCGCGGTGGGCACCTCCTCGTCGCGTCCCATCGCATAGGTGACGCGCACGCCGGTGTTCAGGCAGGCCAGCGTCGTGCCGAGGATGGCGATCCCCACGATCCCGGCCGCCACCACCATCAGCGGCAGGCCGATCCCGCCCAGCAGGCTGTTGCCGAGGCTGCGGATCATGTCGCCGATCGGCCCGGAGGAGGCGGCCGCGGCGGCGAAGCCGTGGACAGTCTTGTGCGCGACGGACTGGGTGTATGCGGTGTTGACCCAGGCCTGGGCGCCGAAGTATTCGAACAGGTACATCACCAGGCCCTGAATCAGCAGGGACAGCAGCACGCCCTTGCTGACAAAGCTCGGGTGCTTGGCCTCCGCCGCCAGGGCGGTCGCCGACTCGAACCCGACCAGGAGCAGGATGGCGATCGTCGCCTGGAAGATGACGTGCGGCAGGCTGTGCGGCACGACGATCGAGGTCAGGGTGGGCATCACGAAGTGGACGTGCTGCGGGTTGAGGAAGCGGTAGGACAGGGCCAGGATGGTCGTGGCCACCAACATCACGATCTGCACGACGTTGATCAGCAGGTTGGCCGTGGTGGAGCCCTGGATGCCGCGGTAGGCGATGAAGCCGACCAGTAGCGCGAAGCCGACCGCGATCCCTACCTCGACCGGTACCGTGAGCGTGACGCCGAAGACGCCGGCGATGTAGGCGATCAGCGTCGCCATGAAGGCGACCATCACCCCGGGATAGACCCAGTAGTAGAGGTGCGACAGCCAGCCGATGCTGTACTTCGCGATGCGGGCGAAGCGGACAGACACGCCACCGCGGTCCAAAAAGGCCCGCTCCGCGAAGTAGTAGGAACTGCCCGTCCCAGCCTCCGGATACCGCCGGGCCAGCATGGCGTACGAGATGGCGGTCAGGAACGCCAAAACCAGGGCGAAGGCGAGGCCGGGCCACATGTCGGGTGCGGTCAGGGCACCGCTCGGTGCCGTCTGAGCCGCCTGCACCTGATACGTAATCCAGAGGAAGGCGCCCGGCGCGATCAGGGCCATCGCGTTGATGGTGACGCCGGTGAGTGTCAGTGTCTTCTTCAACCCGGCAGTGCCGCCCATCGGTGCACCCCTTTCCGTTGTGACCGGCGCCGCCGCGCTCCGCCCGCGGCCGCCTGCCAAGCGGACCACCGCAAGCGCCGGTCTGTGGGCTCGGGTACGGGATCGCCGGCCGAGGCCGGCGGCCGGCGGATCCCGGCGCGCCGCCCGCGTGGCCGACGCGCCCCCTGTGCCCACGCCAAGGATAGGTGCGGCCCGGACTGCGCGCATCGATCTGTTAGATCCTCGGAAGCATACCTGACATACAGCTCACGCGAGCAGCCGCCGGCGCCGTCGCGCCCCCTCGCGTGAGGCGGGCGAAGGGAGTGAAGTTGCGTGAAGCGTCTGCCCCGTATCATGGTGAACGGTGCGCGGCGGCCGGCGGCCATCGCACCCCGCCCGCCGGCGGCCACCGGCGGCCGGAACGTAACCTGACATGAAGGCGGTCCGGCCCGCGTCCCATACCGCGGGTACGCGCCCAAGCCCGGGAGCCGCGGACGCCGCAGACACCTTGACCGCACCGGCGCACAGCCGGTATCCTGCGTCATCGGACGGCCCCATCGTCTATCGGCTAGGACGCGGCCCTTTCAAGGCTGAAAGGCGGGTTCGACTCCCGCTGGGGCTACCAACCGACCGATCCGGCCCGGCGTGCGCTCTGGTTCTAAAGGCATAACCTTGCCGCTCGGTCAAAGTTATTGCACCAGAGGACCATGGGCGCCGGCAGACGAGCAACCCTCCTCTGCCTCAACGAACAGGCTGGTGCGAACTTCATTAACCCACACTCCGCACCCTATTTGCCGGCAGGGCAGATTTTCGGGACATCAGGGAGAGAGCGCCCCTGACCGTCTGATCATGGGCTGCTGGCGTGTGGCAGAACGAAGGCTTCGAATGGGACCCCGAG
>JAJZXK010000056.1 GCA_021806565.1 Bacillota bacterium
GTCCATCTGTTCGCATCCTCTCCCCGCCCTCGGGAGTGTCCATTTAGTGTCTTCGCCTGTCTCACTCTATTGTGGCAGAGAGGGCCCAGGCGGGGCTGACCTACAGCCGGGACCCGTACGACCAAGAGCGGTATCAGGTGCTGCAAACGATCGGCGCCGAGATCCTGGCATCGCACAGCGGCACCGCAACGAAGGACGCAGCTGCCGTTTTGGCGCTCGAGTCCGGATACGCCACGCCGAAGGTGGACGTGAGGGGGGTGGTGTTCAGGGAGCGCAAGATCTTACTCGTGCGTGAACGGTCGGAGCAGTTATGGGCAGTTCCCGGCGGTTGGGCTGATCTCGGCGAGAGTCCAGGGGAATGTGCGGTCAAGGAGGTCCGCGAGGAGTCGGGATTCGGTGTCCGCCCGACCAAGGTGCTCGCCGTGCTCGACCGCGATAAGCACGATCACCCGCGGCTGCTATGGCATGTCTACAAGATCTTCATCCGGTGCGAACTTGTCGGCGGGCAACACCGTGGCAGCGCGGAGACCGATGCCGCCAGCTTTTTCGGGCGGGGAGAACTACCACCTCTATCCACCAGCCGTGTAAACCAGGCGCAGATCACCCGGCTCTTTGAGCACGACGACCATCCCGAGTTGCCCACCGATTTCGATTAGCGGCGTCGCCTCCAATGCACCTGGCACATGGACGAACGCCGCCACAGGGGCGGTTGGAGGCGATCAGTGACCGCGAGGAGTCCTGGGGACTCGGGCGGTCGCCTCCACGCACCGACATTGCGTCAGTTTGACCGCTGGGTCCACCCCAGAGTCGTCAACACCACCTCAAGTCCCTCGGCGGTGGTTCACGGTTGAACACGACCGATCACTCGGTCACGATGGTTGGGATGCGTCCAGCCACCGGCTCCTGGATTCCAGGCGCAGTATGGGCACCTCACCCAGACGTCGATGGCGAGCGGGCGGCTGAAGTGCCTGGGTCTGGAGCGTGTCGAAGGGGCAGACGGACTCGAGAAACTCCCGCAGGCACCCCTGCTCGATGAGAGCCAGGAGTTTCGCCAGTCCTCTTAGGGCGTCGGGCGCTTCCGCGGGGCCGATCCAACCCTTGTCGACGGCGGTCGCGAACTCGTCACGGTCCTTGATGGTGTGGCGCATTCCGTCAGCGGCCACGAGCACGTCCATCTCCAGGTCGACGTTGTACACGCTGTCCCCCTGAGTCAGGTGGGGCGTACTGATGTCACAGTTGAATGCCCAAGGCGTGACCGTGTCCTGCTCTTGAATCAGGTCGCCCACGGTGGTGAAGGCGCAATTCACCTCGAACCAGCGGTCTGGCCAGGAGTAGTGACGAAGCACCTTGCCTTGACCTACCGCCACGTCATACACGAGCGCCTCACGATCAAATCGCTGGACGCCAAGGTAAGGGATCGTGAATACGCGCACCTCGTCTGGTAAGTGTAGGTTGTGGAAGAGCAAGACACCCAATCCTATGTCACCCCCTTGCGATTCCAAGGACGAATGCACTCTCTCGTCCGCCACGGGGATCCTTTCGGCCACCAAACGTCCATGGCCTGCCCCGAGCCCGCGGATGTTTCTGGGCCATTTGCACCACTTTCCGTTTGCGTCGGTCCGATGTGGTACACGAATGCTGATCTGAGGTCCGCGCCGGGTCCATGTGGCACCCTCACATTCTGCACGAAAGTTGTCTTGCGGGACGTGCTGCCGACCGTCGTCAAGGAATACTTCGGCAAGGATCGAAGCCAGCCAACGAACTCCTGTCTGCCGGAGAGAGGGTGGTATTCCCGTCGGCCCGGAATGGCTGGAGCCTCCGGCTTGACCAGCCGGGGCATGGAAAAAACGCGCGGAGGTGGCGGCGCTGGAGCGGGCAGAGATCTACGAACTCCCAGACATCTATGAGATTGCGTTTTCGTACAGGGACGTTTCTCAGCAGTGCGATTTCCTCGCCGCCGTGTATGGGACCACAGCCGGGCAGCCGCCGCAATCCGTGCTCGAACTTGCCTGTGGTCCGGCGCTGCACGCCCGGGAGTTCGCTAGGCGCGGGTTGGCGGTCACCGCGATGGACCTTGCTCCGGAAATGGTGGCGTACGCGGGGCGCAAGCTCGGAACGGAGGGGCGCGCGGTCCTGGCGGACATGGCGGACTTCGTGGTCGCGGTACCGGTTGACCTCGCCTTCACCCTACTCGATTCCCTGCCCTATCTGACCACCAATGAGCGGTTGGTCTCGCACTTCCGCTCTGTCCGCCGGGCACTCCGGGATGGTGGGGTCTACGTCGTGGAGTTGCGCCATCCCGCGGACGCGCGCCCCGGCGGCGAACCTACCACGGTCACGACCTGGACGGTGGAACGTGAGGGCCTTCGGGTGACCACCGAGTGGGGAGCGGATCTGCGGTACGACCCCGTCAGGCAGACGGAGCAGGTCCGCTCGCGCATCACGGTGGAGGGTCCGGGGCATACGCGGGTTCTCGAGTCCGTTGGGGTCATGCGTCCCGTACTGCCGCAAGAGCTCCTCCTGATCGTCGAGTTGGCGGGTGGGTGGCGGGTCCTGGGATGGTGGGGCGACTTTGATCTGGGGCGTCCACTTGGCGGCAGCGACCAGGACTGGCGGATGATCGTCGGACTGCAAAGGGCGTGAGACGACGGGCGGGGATTGCGTTGCCAGGCGGTCGACAGCCCGCGGCGCCCCGGGATCACGGCCCCGCGCCACCGGTGCAGGCGCCGCCGCCAGGGTTGCATGGCTGTTCGCGAGGTTTGTAACAAGCGGTCACCCGAGTGTGGCGGCGATGTGGGCAGCGATCTCGCGAATGTTGCCGTCCGGCCTGTGGATCGCGCCGCCGCGCAACTCCTCCGGAAGGTCCTTGCCGACGAAGTACGCGTGGTGCGCCGCCCGCAGTAGGGGGATGTCGCCGGAGGAATCTTCGACCGCGGCGACCCTTTCAGCGGGGATCGCGAGGCTTGCCCGCAGGCGGTCGGCGTTGCCTGCGTGGGTCCAGAGGGCGCCGACGGCGGCCTAGAACGGACCGAAGACTGCGTCCTGCGCGCGTTAGACCGTGCGTACGCCGGCAGACTCAGCCGGATCCGCGCCCGAGGCGACTGGCGGGACGCCGTGCGGAGCGTGTGTCCGATGGGGACGGGGGCGTTACCCGGCGAGGTCAACCTGCATGGTCACGCGCCGGCGGTCGCTCGGATCGGTGCAGCAGACGGACGGCCACGCGCTGAGGTGTTGAGTGCGGGGGGCCGAGCGCCTTGACCACAGCGGCGGGTCGGTAGGGAAAACCCCCTCGGCTGTGACGCCGTGGCGCGATGGTCAAGACCAACTCCCCTGGAGTTTTCGCAGCAACACGATCTGCCCGATGTGATAGGCGTCGTGCATGACGCTGCCGCCGACCAAGCTGGCGGCGCGGGTGCGGCGGCTGGTGAGTTGGCGCTCAAGGTTCGCGTCCGCCTGACCTGCCAGGACGGCTTCCAACTCGCCGTACGCATCGTGCAGCTCTCGCAGTGCTCGCGCCCATCGGTCCGCGTCCAGGGGATCCCCAGGTCCGCCAAAGGTTTCGTCGTTATGGATCTCTGTCCCGGTCGGCGCTTCACCAGCGAGACGCCGCGCGACGAACCGCGTCCAAAAGGTGAGATGGTTGACGATCTGCCAGATCGTGTTCACCCCGGATGCGGGAAGCCACGCCGCTTGGGCAGGTGTCAATCCCGCGAGTGCCCGGGAGACCGGGGCGAACCAGTCCATGCCGTCAGGATCGTCGGAGCGGAGCGACATCATCTCTCGCAGTAGGTCCACCCGGTCGTGCGCCATCGGCGCGGGCCCCCCATCTTCCACAGCCGTGGCGGGTTCTAGCTGTTTGCCCAACTCGATCTCGTCGTGGAGCCGTATGCCGTGGTTTCCGAGCAACGGGATCGCCGGCTTGCTTTATGCGGTGCGCGGCGTCAATCGCGCCAGCGTGCTTGCGACAAGGCGGTAGCCCCGCCGCTGACAGAAGCGTAACGCCTCCAGGTTGTCGTTGCTCGTGACCAGCCAGATTCGGCCGCAGCCCCACGAGCGGGCGCGATCCTCTGCGGCGCCAAGGCGGGCGCCGCAGACACCGCGACCTGGCACCGTCGCGTTCAGGCTGAGGAGTTCGCAACTCGCCGTGCCGGGGACATGGACGAAGTCACGGCTCCCACGTTGCCGGGCTGGGCGCGGGCGATGAGTGACGCCGCGTCGGCAAGGCGGTGGACGGTTCCGTGGGTGATCATCGTGTCGCTACCCCACACCGCGCACCACGACTCCGCGAGCCCCTGGTGATCGGCATGCGACGACGCTTGCGAGACGGTGGCGGGCAGGGGCCCGATCTCCGACACGGACGGCACCGCATTCCAGAACCGTCAGGCGTTCTGGTCTTGCGGCGATCTTCTGGGCGCAGTATCGCCTCCCTCCAGGGTGTGCTGTGGAGCGGGGTGCAGGGACGGGCTCGCCAGGCGGGAACACGGCGACTCGACCCGTAGCGCCTGCGCGGTTGGGCGCCCGCGCCGCTGAGCCGGGCGCCGCGCAGTTGGGGGTTGCCGATGGCGCCACCGATCATTGGTCGCCTCACTGCCCTTTCCCTGGACGAATTCGCCAGGATCGCTTCGGGCTACGTGTCCGCGGAAAAGTACGGCGTGCGCATGCGGGCGACCCGAGCGGGTGGGTGGCGCCTTGAACTCCGTCCGGTTCCGGTAAATCCTCCCTACGTAAAGGCGGCTCACCATGATGTGTCCGACCTCGCCCGCCTGAACCGAGCGACGGCGGGCGGAGCTTCTTTTGGGGCGTGGGACGGAGGGCTTCTGGTCGGCGTCGCGGTCACCGAGCATATGGAGTGGAACCGCAACCTCGTCCTCTGGGAGTTCCACGTGGCGGTGAGCCACCGCCGGCAGGGTATCGGTCGGGCGCTGATGGAGCAGGTCGTCGCAGCGGCGCGCTCCCTGGGCGTCCGGTCGGTGACCGCAGAGACGCAGAACACGAACGTTGCGGCGATCACCTTCTACCGGGCCTGCGGGTTTACCATTCAGGGCGTCGACCTGTCACTCTACGCCGATGACCATTTGGGTGAGAACCGGGAGGTCGCAGTGTTCATGCGTTGCTTCGTGTGACGGGTGGGCGGAGGGCGCGGGTATGCGGAGTGATGAGATGACCGACCCGGTCCAACTGCGGGGCGCCCGCCCGGACGACACCGAGGCGTTGCTCCACCTCTGGACCGGGTTGGTCACCTACCACAGGACCCTGGAACGCGTGCGCCCGTCTCGGTGGTCGGGACCGGTGGAAGAGACGCTCCGCCCGCTGCTTGCTCAGGTTTGGGCTGCGCCGGACCGGTACGCCTTGTTCATCGCCGAGGTCGCAGGCGACCGGATCGGATTCGTCCGAGTGTCCCTCGCGGACGATGGCCCCTGTCCCGCCCGGATCGACACCTTGTTCGTCGGGGGCGCGTTTCGCGGAAAGCGTGTTGGTTTTCGCCTCCTGGAGCGCGCCTGTGCCTGGTGCCGCGAGCGGGATGCCACGGAGGTGTGTGTGGAGTTCATCGCGCCAAACGACCTAGCGCGGGAGTTCTACGAGCACGCAGGATTTCTGCCTCTACTTTCAACCTTCATGCGGAGGCTCTAGCGCATGCGTTCCGAGACCAGTGGCAGGGCCGGATCCCACATTGCGAAACCGCGTTGTGCAGGGGGTAGCCGCGATGGGGGACTGTTTTGGCCGCGCTTTCCGGAAAATCGTTGAAGACCTCGCCGTGGACACGGAGGTGACCGCAGTTGTGTACTTCGGTTCCGTTCAGCGCGGGGAGGGGAATCTCGGCTCCGATCTGGACTTCTTTGTGGTCACCACCGGACAGGAATACTGGCGCTCGGCAAGGGAGATTGACGGCGTCGCGGCGGAGTTGTTCCACAATCCCGTCCTCAAGATGCAGCAGATGTTGGAGAGCGGAGATCAAATCGCGCTGCACGCGTTTGCCGCCGGTGAGCTTGTGATCGACCGCACCGGCGAGGGGCGTGCGCTCGTAGACCTCGCGCGGAGACTGTGGGTGTCCGGACCGAAGCCGCTCACCGCCGAGGCAACCGCACGCTGGAGGTACCGCATCACAGCCCTCGCTTTGGACGCCGAGGGATTGGAGGAAGATTCCGCCGAGGCGCGGCTGGTGGCGGGGATGCTGGTGCCCCTCGCCATGGAGGGGTATTGCGCTCTGAACCGTCTCTGGGCGGATCAGCCGAAACATCTGATTCGAAGGGTGTCGGAGACCTGCCCCGGATTGGCGCAGATGGCTGCAGACTTTTGCGAGCAAGGCATGGTTCCCCGGGTGGCGATGGAGATCGCGGATCGGGTCCTTGACCCTTTTGGCGGTCGTCTCGCGGTATACGGAACGGAAGTTCCATGTACCGTCACCGTAATGTCTGTGGGATGTGCGCCCGACGCCCAAACCGGCAGCGCCCCACCCACGACGGCCCAGGGCGCGACTGAAGCGGTGTCAGATCAGGCCCACCGGGCGTGGCTGGGCGGGCACCTGGGCACAAACCCGTCCCTGCCCGCTGCCCTGTGCAACGGCCGCTGCTTGTCCTGCCAGGTGCCTCTCTCCGTCCACCTGTTCGCGTCCTCTGCCCGCCCTCGGGAGTGCCGATCCAGTGTCGTCGCCTATTTCGCCTTATGCGGGCAGAGAGGGCGGTGCTCCGGGGGAGGGGGCGCTCGCAGGCGCCTCCTCCCCGGCACCATCCCGTAACGACACCGGTCAGCCGTCGGCCGGGCAACCATCGGCCTCGGTGCCGCCGTATGCTTGGCGCAGCAGTCCAATCGCCTCCGCCGGGATCCTCTGGAACAGCAGTGGAGGCACAGAGACGGGATGCCCCGGCCCGATCCGGCCGAGATCGGCCTCGCCGCGGAAGAGGGCGGGATCATCCCCTTGAACCCCGAGGGCTTCAAGTACCCGCTGGGCCGAAAAGGGGATGATCGGGCTCGACGCCGTCGCGAACACCCGAATGAGGTTGATCGCGGTCCGCAAGACCAGCGCCGCCTCTTGCCGGTCCTGGTGAAGCAGCGCCCAGGGGGCCCGCCGATCCAGATAGAGGTTTCCCAGCGACCACAACTGGCGCAGGGCGCGTATGGCACCACGGAACTCCAGGCGGCGGATCTCTGAGGCGTACGCCTTCAGGGTTTGCCGCGCATCCGCCGCCAGGCGGTCCTCCGCGGCGCCGGGCCGCCCCCCGGACGGCACAGCGGGGCCGAACCCCCGGATGGACAGCGCCAGCACGCGCTGCACAAAGTTGCCGATGATGCCGACGAGGTCCTTGTTCACGATGGCGGCGAACGTCTCCCAGGTGAACTCGGCGTCGGCGGATTCCGGTGCGATGGAAAGCAGCGCATACCTCCAGTAGTCCGCAGGGTAGAGGTCCAGCGCCTGGTCCAGGAAGACGCCGCGGCGCCGGCTGGTGGAGAACTTGTCTCTGTAGTAGTTCAACCAGTGGAATCCCTTGATCCGCGCCGGCAGGGTCCAGGGTTCCCGCGCGCCCAGGATCATGGCCGGAAAGAAGATCGTGTGGAACGGCAGGTTGTCCTTGGCCATGAACTGCACATACTCCACATCGGCCGCGGCGAACCACCATGTCCGGTAATCGCGGCCGGCCGGATCCAGGTCGGACCATTCCCTGGTCGCTCCAATGTAGCCGACCGGCGCGTCAAACCAGACGTAGAACACCTTGCCTTCGAATCCCGGCCGGGGCACGTCCACGCCCCACTTCAGATCCCGAGTGATGCAGCGCGGTTTCAGGCCTTCCCTGAGCCACTTGTGCGCGGTCGAGCTGACCAGGCGCGACCACTGGCCGCAGTGTGCTCCGATCCAGCGCTCGACCTCCTCCGAGACCTTGTCCACCTCGAAAAAGAGGTGGCGGGTCGGGCGTGCCTCAAGGTCGGTAGCTCCGGAGAGGGCCGAGCGGGGTAGCAACAGATCCTGGGGATCCAGCACCGCGGAACACCGCTCGCACTGGTCCCCACGCGCCACTTCGTAGCCGCAGTGAGGACAGGTGCCCACCACATAGCGGTCGGGCAGAAACCGGCGGTCGGCTTCGGAATAGAACTGGCGGACCTCGCCTTCCACCACGAGCCCCAGGGCGTCCAGCGCCCGATAGAAGTGCTGCGTCAGCGTGCGGTTTTGCGCCGACGACGTGCGGCCGAAGTGGTCGAAGGCGATCCCGAGTCGGCGATACACCTCCGCCTGCCGCTCGTGCATCGCGGCACAGTAGGTGGCGACGTCCGTGCCCGCTTCGTGAGCGGCGATCTCCGCCGGCGTCCCGTGTTCATCCGTACCGCAGATGAACAGGACCTCCTCACCACAGGCGCGCAGCAGCCGCGCGTAGACGTCGGCCGGCAGCAGCGAGCCGACCAGGTTGCCCAGGTGCTTGATGCCGTTGATGTATGGCAGGGCGCTTGTGACCAGATGGCGCGACAACGCGTTTCCTCCCCGTCGGGCAAACGTAGGCCGGGCTTACCACAGGTGTGTTGGAGCGGCCTTACATTCGCATTCGGGGGGGTGCCGGGGGACAGGCGGGATTGGGACACCGGGCAGCGGTCCGAGAAGGCCTTGTCACGCCGACGCTGCCGCCAGACGCAGCGGGGGGCAGGGTTCTTGCAGCGGCACGGAGACGGTTCACATCCCCAAGGCGCGTCCCTCCCTATCGTCCATCCGTAATTCTCTATGCCGGTCCGCGCGCCCACGATCCACGCGCGATCGGATTTCCAGTGTATGCCTGGTCCAGGCGCTCCGCAAGCGCTTGCGGGGCACCTGGACCAAGTGTTCCCCGGACGGACGGCGGATCGCCGCGGCCGCAGGTGCGATCGGTCCCTGACGGGCGCTCGTCCGTGAACGCCGCCGCTCCGAGGTGGGGTCCGGCCCGCCGGCTCTGACCGCGCCGCAGGTGCGGTCGTGTTCAGGACAGGCCGGTGTCGGTGTCGGTGTAGGTGTGGATGTGGATGTCCGGCCGCGCCGTCTCGGTGCGGAAGGGAACGGAGTAGCGCGGCATGGGATACGAGACGGCCCAGCGGTAGAGGCGGTCGCCGATCGGTGGCACAGCGCGCGCCGCCGTGAACACGGCCTGCGGCGCGCCGTAGATGACCCGCGCCCACCGTCGGGCCTCCTGGAAGCGGTGGTACAGCAGCCGCAGAACGTTGCGCGCATACCCGGGCGGGTCGCCGGCCAGGATGGCGGCGGCGGCCAGGTGGGCGCTCTCCAGGGCGTAACCGATCCCCTCGCCGAGGAAGGGGTCCGCCAGGCCAGCGGCATCCCCGACCCGAATCGCGTGGGCCGTCACCAACTCCCGCGGCGGCAGCGAACCCCCCACCGGGATCGGATGGCCCCTGGCGGCGCCGGCCAGGTCCGGCAGGCCGAGTTGGGCGCAGTAGCGGGCAAGCGCCGCGCGCAACTCGGCGCCGCCAAAGCCTGGTATCCAGGATCCGACGCCCACCGACGCGACCTCGTTGCGGGGGAAGACCCAGCCGTAGCCCCGCGGCACAAGACCCAGGTCCGCCCTCAGCCGCGGACGGGTGCCGGACGACCACGGCGCCTCCACTTCGAGGGCGGGAACGCGGACCGAGCGGCTGCGGAAGCCCAGGGCCTGCCTGAACGGCCCGTTGCTCGGCCCGGTGGACCCGTCGGCGCAGGCGACCAGCCGCGCCCGCCACGAGCCGCCAGCGGCCTCGAGCGTGACCGCCTCCTCCGAGACGGTCGCCTGGCGCACCGGCGTGGAGGTGTGGACTTCGGCCCCGGCGTCGGCCGCCAGGCCCGCGAGCACGGCGTCCAGTTCGGCTCGGGAGACGGTGGCCGCGGAGGGTTCCCGCACCCCGACCGTCACGCTCTGCCGGCGCCAAAAGGCATCCAGTCCGTGGATGCGGGTCTGGACGATCCGGTGTGCCTCCGGGGGCAGAAGCTGCAGCGCGCGCATCGTCAGACCGCCGCCGCAGAGTTTCACCCGCGGCAGGCGGCGCGCTTCCAGCAGGACCACCTGGGCACCGGCTCGCGCCAAGAGGCGCGCGAGGGTGGATCCGGACGGCCCCGCACCGATGATGGCGACGTCGTAGGTCATCGACGCTCCCCCGCCGCCGATGGGCGCACCCGGCGGCCATCTGGCCGAATGGTTCGGCGCCGGCGCCGGCCTCCTGCCGCGGCGCGTCCGGTTCCTGGGTGCAGCGGAACCCCGCCCCGCCACCGCTCATAGCATGGGCAAGCGGGTCGGCTCACCCGTGGGCCCATGTCTGGCTGGGGGGATGGCCAATGGCGCGCTTCGAAGACGGCTTGAGTTACCATCCACTGGGGTCGCGACTGCTGGCCCTGCAACGTCCGGCCCTCGTCGGGACCGATGTCAAGGTTCTGCAAACCCTGTTCAATCAGCTCGTGGCGATCACACACCCGCCCCTGGGCCCGGTCGGAACGCCCATCGCGGTCGACGGCGTCTTCGGTCCCCAGACGCGCGGGGCGGTGCGCAACCTGCAGTCCTACTTCGGCCTCGCCGTGGACGGTGTGGCGGGCGCGGAGACCTACCGGGCGCTGGGGCAACTGACCGATGGCTTTGTGACGTACGGCGGGCCCGTCTTCGGCAGCCGCACCCTGGCGCAGGGTAGCAGCGGCGGCGACGTGAAGGTGCTGCAAAATCGCCTCAACCTCTTCCGTTACGCGTCGGCGCTCGGGTCCCCCGCGGACGGCGTCTACGGGCCGGCGACCGGCCAGGCGGTGGCGCAGTTCCGCAGCGACGCGCTTAGCAACGGCGACACCGGCTTGGCCGTGGACGACACCCTGACCCCGGCCGCCACCGACGCGGTATGGATCTACACTTACACCGGCGGTCGCAATCTGTCCCAGGGTACCGCGGGGCTGGACGTGGCGTTCCTACAACTGCTGCTGGCCAATCTCACCAATCCGGGTACCGGGCGGCCGTATTACACGGGTGCGGTCGACGGCTACTTCGGCCCGGTGACGGCCGCGGCCGTCAAGACCTTCCAAGGGGTCGCCGGCATTAGCGCCGACGGCATCGCCGGTCCGATCACGTACTACCAACTGGGCGTTCACCACCCGGTCGCGGCACCCCGTCCGGCTCCCATACCGCCGGTGTGAATGGGCAGGACCTGTGCCGAGCGCCCGCGAAGCGGCCCCTCCTGGGTCTTTGGCCACCGGACCGACCCACCAGGAGGTGCGTCCGCTCCATGTCCGAACTTGGCGTCGCGGCTCTGAGTTTCGCGCATGTACACGCCCAGGGTTACGCCCGACAGCTTGCAGAGCATCCCCGCGCCCGCCTGCTCGTGGTCTGGGATGACGATGAGGAGCGCGGGCGCGCCGCGGCCGAGCGCCATGGCGTTCCCTTCGAACCGGACCTGGAGCGGGCGCTGCGCTTCGAAGGTGTCCAGGCGGCGGTGTGCAACGCCCCGTCCTCGCAGCACCCGCAGGTGCTCTTGGCGGCGGCGGCGGCCGGGCTGCACCTTTTCACCGAAAAGGTGTTGGCCCTGACCGTCGCTGATTGCGACCGCATCCTGGACGCGGTCCGCAAGGCCGGCGTGCGCCTGATGGTCTCCATGCCGCAACTGTGCGGCTCCGACGTCCAGTGGGCCAAGGAGGCCATCGATAGCGGCCGCCTGGGCGACATCACCTTCGTCCGCACCCGCATCGGCCACAGCGCGGCGCTGGACGGCTGGTGGAAGCCGGGCAACTGGTTTCGCGACCCCGAGCGCGCCGGGGGTGGCGCGCTGATGGACCTCGGCTGCCATCCGGTCTACCGCATCCGCTACCTGCTCGGCCAGCCGCGTTCCGCCATGGCCAGGCTCACCAGCCTGCGCGGGGCCTATGAGGTGGACGACAACGCGGTCGTCGTGCTTGAGTTCGAAAACGGCGCCCTGGGCACGGTCGAGGCGTCCTGGGTGCAGCGGGGCGGTCCGGACGGTATCGCGATCTATGGTACCAAGGGCTGGGCCCTGCTCGGTTATCCGGGTGCACCCATCATGGTCGGGGGAGAGGCCTTCACCGGGGAGCAGGGGGGGACGCTGCTGCCGAGCAACCTGCCCAAGCCGTGGCGCGCTCCGATGCACCAGTGGATCGACGCCATCCTCGACGGGCGCGAGCCGGAGATCCGGCCTGAGTTCGGCCGGCAGCTGACGGAGATCATGCAGGCGGCCAGCCTCTCCGAGCGCGAGGGCCGTGTGGTGCGCTGGCCGATCGCCTGAGGGCGGAGGGGGACGGGTTCGTGCTGCTCCTTGGTGTGGACGGCGGCGGTACGTATACCCGTGCGGCCGTCGCCGCTCCCGACGGCCGCCTGCTGGGCCGGGGTGAGGCCGGGTCCGCCAATACCGCCACGGCCGGCGCGCAAAGCGCTGGCCGCGCCATCACCGCCGCGGTGGCCGCGGCCTGCGCGGCCGCGAACGCCGCGCCGGCGGACATCGGGGCGGGCTGCTTCGGAATGGCCGGATTGGACCGTCCGGACGACGAGCCCGTCTTCCGGGGCGTGATGGAGGCCCAGGGACTCGGCGGCGCGTCCGCGTTGGTCAACGATGCTGTCATCGCCTGGGCGGCCGCCACCGGTGGCGCGCCCGGTATCGCCGTCGTGGCGGGGACCGGCTCGATCGCCTATGGCCGCAACGCGCGGGGCGGTGAACACCGCGCCGGGGGTTGGGGGGCGCCGATCGGCGACGAGGGCAGCGCCTACTGGATCGCTTGCGAGGCCATCCGCCTGGTGCTGGCGGGCGTGGACCGCCGGCTTCCCCCGACGGCCCTGGCGCACCCGTTGGCGCAGGCGGCGGGCCTGCGCGAGCCCGCGGACCTCTGCCTGCTCGCGCGAGCCGACGGACACGCCGACGGGCGTCCGACGGAGGCCGCCCTCGCCGCGCTTGCCCCTGTTGTGGCGCAGGCGGCCGCAGAGGGCCAGCCGGAGGCCGAGGCGATCGTCCGGGCCGCCGCCCGCCACCTGGTGCGGCTCGCCGGCGCCGTCGCCCATGCGCTGGGCATGCGCGGCACCCGCCCAGACGTGTTCGGGCTGGGAAGCGTTCTGGCTCCGGCGGCCGCTGGACCGACCCCGGTGGCCCGCGCGGTGGACCGCATGTTACGCCGTTCCCTGGGCGTGCCGCTGCGCTCCACCCCGCATCCCCCGCTGGCCGGAGCCCTGGCGCTGGCCCATGCGGGGGGGCTCGGCCACGTGCCGGATCCGCAGGTCCTGCAGCGATGGGCGGCCGCGCTATGCGGATCTTAGAGGCGGCGCAGGTGTGGACCCCTCTGGCGGCCCTCTGCCCGGGATGGGTCCGCGTGCGCGGCGAGCGCATCGTGGCGCTGGGGGAGGGACCGCCACCCGGTCCGGCCGAACGGGTCGGGACCATCCTCTGCCCCGGCTTCGTCGACATCCACCTGCACGGCGGCTTCGGCCACGATCTGCCGGAGGGTGCCGCGGCCCTGGCGGCGGTCGCCGCCGGGCTGGTGCGCCACGGCTGCACCACGTACCTCCCGACGACCGTCACCGCGCCCTGGCCGGAGACGCTGCGGGCGGTACGGGACTTCGCCGCCGCGGTGGACTCGCCCCCGCCGGGGGCCCGCCCGGCCGGGATCCACCTGGAGGGCCCCTTTCTCAACCCCAGACGCCCCGGCATGCAGTCGGTCGGCGCCATGCTCGTGCCGGACCTCGCGGCCGCGCAGTCCCTGGACGCGGCGGCCGGCGGCAGCGTGCGCACCGTGACCCTGGCGCCGGAACTGCCGGGAGGCCTTGAGCTGGCCCGCTTCTGGGCACGGCGCGGGGTCGCTGTTTCGATGGCCCACAGCGACGCTACCTACGACGAGGCCGTCGCGGCGGTCGCGGCCGGGGTGTCGCGGGTGACCCACTGCTTCAACGCCATGTCGCCGCTGCACCACCGTGCCCCGGGGCTGGTGGGGGCGGCGTTGGACTTGGAGGGCCTGCGCGCCGAGGCGATCGCCGACGGGGTGCACCTGCATCCGGCCATGCTGCGGCTATTGTGGCGGGTCAAGGGTTGGGCCGCCGTCTGCCTGGTGTCCGACGCCATGGCCGGGGCGGGTGCGCCGGACGGCCACTACCCCTTCGGCGGTACGCTGGTCGAGGTGCGCGACGGCCGGGCCCGGCTACCCGACGGCACACTGGCGGGCAGCGTCCTGACTCTGGACCGGGCCGTGCGGATGGCGGTGGAGGCCGGCATCCCGCCGCGCGAGGCGGTCGGGATGGCCAGCCTTACCCCCGCCGAGGCGGTCGGGCTACGGGACGCCGGGCGGATCGCGCCGGGTGCCCGCGCCGACCTGGTTGCCCTGGATCCCGGCCTCCGGCCCGTGTGGACGATGGTCGGCGGCCGCGTCTGTTGGGACGAGCCGCCGGCCGGTCAGACGGCGCCGGGACCGGGGTCCACCGTCACCTCACGGCCCTCGCCGGCCGCCTGGTAGATCGCGCGGATGACGGCGACCGCCCTGCGGCCTTCGGTGCCGCCGACGGGCGGTTCCTTGCCGGCCTGCACCGCCGTGATGAAGGCGGAGAAGACCGCGGGATGTCCGGTCCGCCAATCCGGATGCGCCGCGCGGAAGGCCTCCAGCTTGCGCGCCGCCAGGTTGGGGTCCGGCTTGGGGTTTTCCGCGGTCGGGGCGACCGCCTCGGCGCGGGTGTGGTAGCGGGTGAGCTGGCCCGCCTCGATGGCGGCCATGCCGTCGCTGCCGTAGACCTCGACCCGGTCGTAGCCGAGGGCGATGGCGTTGGTCATGCCCTCGATGGTCCCGAACCCTCCGCAGGTGAGCCGCACGGCGGCGACCGCGTCGTCCTCCGTTTCAATGCGGTGGTTGAGGGTGCCGGTGTATGCCTGGACGGACGCGATCCCGCCGACGAGCCATTGCAGCAGGTCGATGTAGTGGACCGACTGGTTCATCAGCGAGCCGCCGCCGTCCATGGCCCAGGTGCCGCGCCAGCCGCCCGCGTCGTAGTACTCCTGGGAGCGGTACCACTTGAGATAGGCGTTGGCGTGGAGGATGCGGCCGAAGCGGCCGGCCTCGATTGCCTCGCGCACGATGGCCGCCGCCGGGGTGAAGCGTTGCTGGAACACACAGCCCAGAATGCGGCCCGTCCGCTTGCGGGCGGCGATCATCGCGTCGGCCTGTTCGAGCGTGATCGCCATCGGCTTTTCGGTGAGGACGTGTTTACCTGCGGCCATGGCCTGCTCGGCCAGTTCCGCGTGCAGGCCGCTCGGCGTCGCCAGGCTGACGGCGTCGATGTCGTCCCGTTCCAACAGGCGGGCCACGGCGTCCGGCCCGCCGTGCGTCCGGATCCCGTGGGCTTCGCCGAAGCGCTGCGCCGCCTCCGCGATGGTGTCACAGGCCCCGCGCAACTCGGCCTGGTCGGAGAGGGCGCCGAGGGCCTTGGCGTGGGCGCGCGCGATGCCGCCCGTGCCGATGATGCCGAACCGCAGCTTGGACAACGATACAAGCCTCCTTCGACTGTCTCTCAACTGTCTCTCAGCCGTCTGTCCATCGTCTTTCAACCCACCCGCCAACCATCCACCGGCGAACCCGGCGCGCCGGGCGTCGGGGAGGGTGGGCCCGAACACCCGCCGGGCCGGCGCGGACCACCTCTGCGCCTTCGGCGGTGGACGCGCCGTGCCTGCTCAGAACGTACGGCGGACCGCCACCCGCGGGGCCGCATCCCCGGACCGGCGTGGTGTGCCGCACGCGGATCTCCGCGGATCCTGATGGAGATCGGACAAGGCGGCGGTGCGGCGGCAGGACCCGTGCGCGCAGGGGAGAACGGCAACGGCCGCACAGACCGCCTTCCTGGGATGCGCCCGGGGTGGCGGAAGGGGGGCCGGGGCATGTTGCGGGTCGCGGTGATCGGCTGCGGTGGGATCGGTAACACGCATGCCCGCCAGTACGCGGCGGACAAGCTCTGCCGGCTGGTGGCGGTGTGCGACATCCTCAAGGAGCGGGCGGACGCCACGGCGGCCCGTTTCGGCGTCAAGGCCTATTACGATGTGGCGGACCTGTTGGCCGGTGAGGAATTGGACGCCGTGAGCGTGGCCAGCGCCGGGGTGGAAAACGGTGGCGACCACTACACACCGGCCGTGCAGTGCCTGGAGGCCGGCAAGCACGTCCTGGTGGAAAAGCCGATGTCCAACGACCTGGAGAAGGCCAAGGCGATGGTCAACCTGGCCCGGGCCCGCGGCCTGCAACTCGGGGTCGACCTCAACCACCGCTACGTGGCCCCGGCCGCGAAGGCCAGGGCCTGGATCGGTGAGGGCCGGATCGGCGAGCCACTGCTTTGCAACATGGAACTGTGGATCGGCAACCCCAACGAGTCGTCGCCATGGTTCCACATGCGGGCCCTGCACAGCCACAGCGTCGACGTGATGCGCTACTTTTGCGGCGACGTACGCCGGGTCTCCGCCTTTCTGGGCCACAGCAGCAAGCGCACCATCTGGTCCAACTGCGTCGTCAACATGGAGTTCGAAAACGGCTGCCTCGGCTGTCTCTTCGGTTCCTACGAGGCGGCGCCGCGCCACGGCATCGAACGCTGCGAGGTCCTGGGGACGCGGGGGCGCTTCGTCCTGGACAATGTCTTCGAGGACCTGCAGTTGTTTCCGCATGACAGCGACGAGACGCTGCGGCATCGCTGGACGATGATGGGCTCCGGAGCGCACAGCTTCGAGGATACGTTCAAGAACCGCTTGCACGCCTGGCTGGACGAGTTGCAGCGCGGGGAGACCGTCAGCGGTTCCGGCGAGGAGGCCCTGCGGGCCATGGCCGTGGTCGAAGCGGCGATCCTCTCCTTCCGCGAGCGGCGCTGGGTCGAGATCTCGGAGTTGCTGGGCTGATCGCCGGGCCGCGCGCGGCCGGAAGGGAACGGGATGGGTATGCAACTGGGGTGCAACACGGTCGTCTTCGCCGGCCACGCGGCGGCGGATGCCCTGCAATGGGTCTCGTGGGCCGGTTTCGCCGGCGTGGAGTTCGCCTCGATTCCCGGCATGGCGCAGCACGTCGATCCCGCTGCGGAGGCGGACGCCGTCGCCCTGGCCGAACGGGCGCGGGAGTTGGGGCTTGGCACGGTGTCCATCGAGGCGGCGACGAACCTGTTCGACGCCGCGGCGCGCGAGCGGGTCTACGCCGTCTTCCGCCTGGCGCGGCGGATCGGCGTGCCGGTGGTGACCACGGGCTCCGCCGGCGTCGCGACCGAGGAGTCCTTCGAGGCGTTCCTGCCGCTGGCGCGGGAGGTCGCCGCCCGGGCCGCGGACGCCGGGGTGGTCTGGGCCTGCAAGCCGCACGTCGGGGCGGCGGTCTGGAGCACGGACACCGCGTTGCGCTTGGTCGCGGCGGTGGCTAACCCCGCCCTGCGCCTGAACTATGACCCGACCCACCTGCAACGGGTGGGTGAGGACCCGGCGGTTGCGGCGGCGAAGCTCGCGCCCCACCTGGCACACGTGCACCTGCGCGACTACGATTCGCCTGACCAGCGCATCGGGCCGCCCGAGCGCCAGGCGGCCGGCCGCGGCAGCGTCGATCTGGGCGCGGTCGTCCGGGCGCTGCACACCGCCGGCTACAGCGGCTTCGTGGACCTCGAGGTGATCGGGGCCGCCGGCTGGGAGCCGGTGCGGCAGATGGCGATCGCGGCGGCCAGTTGCGGGTATCTGTCGCGGCTGCTGCGCGAGGTGACGGGTTAAATGGTGCGCATCGGCTATCTGGGAGTGGCGCATGGTCACGGGGCGTCGTACGCCGGCCGTTTCCGGGCCGGCTCTGCGGCGCGGCTGACCCGGGTCTACGACCGCGACCCCGAGCGGGCCCGCCGCTTCGCGGCCACCTACGGCATGGAGGTTGCCCCGTCGCCCGACGAGGTGCTGCGCGAAAGCGACGCCGTGGTCGTGGCGGCCGAGACGGCCTTCCACGCGGAGTTGTGCCTGCAGGCGGTCGCGGCGGGCCGCGCGGTCCTCTGCCAGAAGCCGCTTGCCCTTACCCTGGAGGCGTGCGACGCGATCGTCGGCGCGGTGGAGCGGGCCGGCACCTACTTCGAGACCGCCTTCCAGATGCGCTACGATCCGGCGAATCGCCGCCTGCGCGAGTTGGTGCACTCCGGCGCCGTCGGCCGCGTCGGCTGGGCCCGGCGCCGCCATTGCATCGGCGCCCTTTTCGACGAGCGCTTCCGTACCGGGGCGTCGCGCTGGCACACCGAACCGGCCATGAACCGGGGGATGTTCTTCGACGACGCCGTGCATGCCACCGACTTTCTGCGCTGGGTCTTCGGCGAGCCGACCTCGGTGCTGGCCGAGGTGGGCGCCCAACTGTCCGACATCGAGGACACGGGCCTGGCGATCTACCGCTTCGCCGGCGGGGCCCTGGTGGAACTGGCCAACTCGTCGACCACGCTGGTGGGCGAAAACACCTGCGAGGTCTATGGGGACCAGGGTGTGTTGATCCAAAACCACGACGACGGCGTCAGCACCGGGCCGGTCCTGCCCCCGCAGCCGGTGCTGCTGAAGCTGTACCGGCGCGCGGAAGCGGACCGCGGTTGGCAGGATCAGGGCCTGCCGCTACCGGCCGGCCACGGGGTGCGCATCGCGGCCGTCGCGGACGGCTTCCTGGAGGCCCTGGCGCAGGGCCGGCCGACCGCCACGGCCTGGGATGGACGCCAGGCGGTGGCCATGGTCCTGGGGGCGTATGCCTCCGCCGCCACCGGCACGCGGGTGCCGCTTTCGGCCGCGCGCGCCGGCGGCGAGTCCTAGCCGTACCGGACCCCGGCCGCCGCCGCCGGGATCGGACCCGTCGGGCCGGCGGTGACCGCCCTGGACGCAAGGTTGGCGCAGAGGAGGCGAGGTGCGGCCACGCTCACGGCCGGTGTCTACCGGCGGCGGGGGCCGCGCCGCAAACGGATGAACATCTTGATGATCAGCCTGGACACCCTGCGCGCCGACCACCTCGGCTGCTACGGGTATGCGTTGCCCACCTCGCCGCACCTGGACCGCATCGCCGCGGCCGGCACGGTGTTCCGCCGCTGCACCGCACCGCACATCCCCACACATCCCGGCCACACCACGGTGTTCACCGGCGTGGACGTCTTCCGTCACCAGATCGTCAGCCACGGCGGGGCGGTCGACCTCGACCCGGGGGTGCCGCTTTTGGCGGAGCGGTTGCGCGAGGCGGGCTACTGCACCGCGGCCGCCGACAACCTCGGGCGGTGGTTCCGGCGCGGCTTCGATCTGTATGAGGGGTATCAGTGGGAGCCGGACGCGCGCGGCCGCCTTCCCAAGGGGGAGGCGGTCAACGCGGCGGCCGACCGGGTGTTCGCGCGCCTGGCCGCGCAGGACCGGCCGTTCTTCTGTTTCCTCCACTACTGGGACGTGCACACGCCGTACCTGCCGCCGGATCCGTTCTGGGGCATGTTCTACGACGGCGATCCCCGGGACGCCGCCAACCGCTCGCTGGCCGCGATGTGGGAGTTCCAGCCGTTCCGCGGCTATTTCGAACAGTGGATGCCGGGCATCACGGACGTCCGCTTCCCGAAGGCGCAGTATGACGCCGAACTGGCATACCTGGACGTCTGTTTGCAGCGGCTGTGGACGATGCTGCGCGCCCGCGGGCTCGACCGCGACACCCTGGTGGTCTTTTTCGCCGACCATGGCGAGGAGATGGACGAGCACTCCATGTGGTTCGACCACCACGGACTGTATGAGACGAACGTCCACGTGCCGCTGATCCTCTGGGCTCCAGGCCGAGTGGCGCCGCGCGTCTGCGACGCGGCCGTCACCCATTACGACATCGTTCCGACGGTACTGGAGGCGGCGGGGCTAGACCCGGCCGGGTTGGACCTGGACGGCCGCAGCCTCTGGCCGTTCCTGCGGGGCGAGCCCGAGTCCGACCCGGACGTGCGCGGCGGGCTGTATCTGACGGAGTGCTCGTGGATGCGCAAGCACGCCTGGCGCACGCGGGAGTGGAAGCTGATCCTCGCCCTGGAGCCGGACTTCCACAACATGCCCCCGGTGGAGTTGTACCACCTGCCGTCCGACCCGATGGAGCAGCGCAACCTGGCCGGCGAGCGGCCGGACTTGGTCGCGCGCCTGCGGGCGGAACTGGAGGCCCACGTGTCGGCCCGCGAGGCGGCCACCGGCCGGCCCGCCCCGATCCTGGAGCAGCGGATCACGATGCACCGCATCGGTTCGAGCAAGGGTGCGCTCCCAAAGGAGCGGCCGCCCGCGGTTCCCGCGGCGGCGGCCCGTCCGGCCCGCCGGGCGCGGGGCGGCAAGGGGGGGGCTTCACCACGAACGTCATCCTGATCCTGTGCGACACCCTGCGGGCCGACCACCTGGGCTCCTACGGGTCGCCGCTTCCGACCAGCCCCTTTCTGGACCGGATCGCCGCATCCGGCACGCGCTTTGGCTGCGCGGTCTCGCCGCATATCCCGACGCAGCCCGCCCACACGACCCTGTGGAGCGGGCAGGACGTCTTCGCGCACGGCGTGGTGGCCCACGGGGGCGGTGTGGAGCCGCCGGCGGAGTTGGACTGGCTGCCGTCGTGCCTGCAGGCGGCCGGGGTACGCACCGTCGCCGTCGACAACCTCGGGCGCTGGTTGCGGCGGGGCTTTGACGCCTACCACAGCTATGATCTGGTTCAGTCGGCGGATGGATACTGGCGCAAGGGCGAGGCGGTGATCGAGGCGGCGGGGCCGGCGGTGGCGGCGCTGGGGCGGGCGGCCCGGAGCGGTGAGCCCTTCTTCGGCTTCTTCCACTTCTGGGACCCGCACACCCCGTACGCGCCACCGCCGCCGTTTCACCGGCTGTTCTACGACGGCGACGAGCGCCGGGCGGGCGAGCACGGCATGGACGCCCTCTGGGCCTTTTCCCCCTTCGCCGACTACTTCGCCGGCTGGATGCCGGGCGTGACCGATCGGGCCTTTCCGCGGGCGCAGTATGCGGCGTGCGTGCGGGCGCTGGACCACGCCGTCGCCCGGCTGTGGCATGCCCTGGGTGCGGCGGGTTGCCTGGAGGACACCCTGGTCGTCGTGACGGCGGACCACGGGGAGGAACTCGGCGAGCACGGCATCTGGTTCGACCACCACGGGTTGTATGAGGCCAACCTGCGGGTGCCGCTGCTTTTCTGGGCACCCGGGCGCGTCCCGCGCGGGGCGGTGGTCCAAGACGCGGTCAATCTCTTCGATCTGGCGCCGACCATCGCCGCAGCGCTCGGGGTGCCGGTGCCGGCCGCCATGCACGGGCGTGATCTGCGCGCGGCCTGGCTCGGTGGCCTGCGGCCCGCCGGCCCGGTGTATGGCACCGAGTGCACCTGGATGCGCAAACGCGTCTGGCGCAGCGGACGTCACAAGCTGATCTCGGCCCTGGAGCCGGATTTCCACGGCGGGCCCGACCTGGAGCTCTACGACCTGGCCACCGACCCCAGGGAGCTCTGCAACCTGGCGGCGGTGCGGCCCGCGCTGGCGGGCCGCCTGCTGGAGGCCATGCAGGCGCATGTGGCCCGGCGCGTGGCGGAGATCGGTCGGCCGGACCCGCTGGCTGTGCAGCCGGTGGCGTCGCGCCGCCTGGGGGCGCCGGGCACCCCGTCCCCGGCTCCGAAAGACCGACCGGCGGCCGTGGCGGACGACGAGCGGGCCAGGGTCTCCGAGCGGCTGGCGCGCCTCGGCTACTGACCGGCCGGTGGCGCAGCGGTGGTCGAGTGGAAAGGAGCGGAGGCGATTGCGCCCCCGTGTCATGGTGATCGGGCTGGACTGTCTCGAACCGAGCCTGGCCTTCGGCCGCTATCGGGAGCGGATGCCGAACCTGCAGCGCATCCGTGCCGGAGGTTCCGGCCCGCTGGAGAGCATCTGCCCGCCGATCACCTGCCCCGCCTGGATGTGTGCCTGGACCGGGCGCGATCCGGGGCAACTCGGGGTGTATGGGTTCCGCAACCGCTCCGGCTGGAACTACGGGCCGCTGTCCCTGGCGTTCTCGGACGCCATTCCGGCGGAGTCGGCTCCGGCCGCATGGGACGTCGCCGGCGCCCACGGCAGGCAGAGCCTGGTGATCGGCGTGCCGCCCGGCTACCCGCCCCGGCCGGTGCACGGGTCGTTTGTCGGCTGCTTTCTGACGCCGGGCGCCGACGCGCCTTTCACGCACCCCCCCGAACTGGCGGCAGAGGTGGACCGGGTGGTCGGCGGCTACCGCTTCGACGTGACCGACGCCCGCAGCCACGAGCACGACCGCCTGCTGGCAGAGATCTACGATATGACGGACCGCCGCTGGCGCCTGGCGGAGCACCTTTTGGCCACCCGGGACTGGGACCTGTTCGCCATGGTCGAGATCGGCACGGACCGCATCCACCACGCCTTCTGGCAGTTCATGGACCCCGGCCACGTGCTTTATGAGGCGGACAGTCCCTACGCTGGCGCCATCGCCGACTACTACGCCGAGGTCGATCGCCGCCTGGGCCGCATCCTGGACCACGCCGACGACGACACGCTGGTGCTTTGCGTCTCCGACCACGGCGCGCGGCGGATGGACGGGGGCTTCCGGATCAACGAATGGCTGCTGCGCGAAGGCTACCTGCGCCTGCGTCCGGGCGGGGCGGCGCGGCCGGGGCGGTTGGATTCGGAGGCGGTCGACTGGGAGCGGACCGTCGCCTGGGGGGACGGCGGGTACTACGGCCGCGTCTTTCTCAATGTGGCCGGGCGGGAACCGCGGGGGGCGCTGGCGCGCGACCGCGCGGCGGAGGTACGGGCGCAGATCGCGGCGCGGTTGGAGGCGGAGGTGCCGCCGTGGGGCGAGCCGGGGGCGCGCCACCGCGTCTTCTATCCGGAGCGCATCTACGCCTCGCTTTCGGGCTTCCCGCCGGACCTGATCGTCTATCCGGGCGACCTGTACTGGCGGGCGCTGGGCGGGCTGGCCCCCGAGCCCGGCGATGTTTATACGCGCGAGAACGATACCGGACCCGATGGCGCAAACCACGGCCCCCACGGCGTCTTCGCGGCGACGACCGGACGGGCGCTGCGCACGGGCACCGGGCCGGGGCGGGTCATCGATCAGGGACTGCGCCTGCTGGATCTGGGCCCGACCGTGCTCTCGCACCTCGGCTTGCCGCGGCCGGCGGGGGCGGTGGGCCGCCCGATGGACCCCGGGCAGTGGCTCGGGGCGTGACGGTGCGTGCAGGAGTGTGGACGCCGCCACGGCTGACGGGCACCGGCCGGCCCGCCCTGGAGTCGGCCTACGCCTCGGCCGCCCGGCGCATCGCCGCCGCCTGGGCCGAACAGGACCCCGCGCCCCTGGCCCGCTTGGGGGAGGGGCTCGCGCTTACCCCGCCGGGCGGCCTGGCGGGGTTGGTGGAGCGGGCCGCGGCCCGGGGCGAGTTCCTGGACGCCCTGCGGCTCGCGGCCGCGCACTGCGCCACTGGTGGCTCGCCCGCGCTCCTGGCGGTGCGCGCCGGACCGGGCCGCCTGATCGACGCCGCCGAGGCGTTTGTGCGGGACGGTTGGGGGCGGCGGCCGGCGGTCGACGCCGAGGCGGCGGGATGGCTCGCGCAGCTGTTCCTCCAGGTCGATCCGACCGACAGCTACCTGCACGCAGCCACCTGGGCCCGGCGGGCGGGCGCGGCACCGCGTCCTGCGGGCCGCCCCGCCGCGCGCTCCGGTCCCGGTCTCCTGGAGCGCGTCTGGTGCGGTTGGGCCGGTCTGTCCCGCGGCGATGTCGGACGCTTGCGGCTGGACGTGCCGGCCGGCGGTGCCCCGGGGGGGCCGTGGTGCCTTGAGGGGGTTTCCCTGGCCGGGGGCGGGGAGGTGTCGCTATGGTGGGAGCGGGATGCGGTGGTGGTGCGGGCGGGGGGGCCGGCGCGGCGGGTCGCCCCGGGCAGCGGGGTTCCGTTGGAAACGGGGGGGAGCGGGGCGTGAAGACGACGACGGCGGAAGGCGAAGGCGGCGTGGTGCTCTGCGTCGGTGAGGCCCTGGTGGATCTGCTTGGGGAGGGCGGCGACCGCATCGAGTCTGCGGCGCTCTTC
>JAJZXK010000193.1 GCA_021806565.1 Bacillota bacterium
CCCGGAATCGGTGATCGGCATGAGCGCGGAATCGGTGATCGGCACGCTCCGGATTGAGTGATCGGCATGGAGCGTTACGCGCACGTGACCCGCCACGCCCACGCGCGGCCGTCCGCCCACGAGGGCGGCGCATGCCCCGTCGCCGGGCCTCGGTCCGGCAGACGGGACGGCTCCGCGCCGGGGGCGCGGGGCGGGTTAGAGGCGGCCGAGAGGCCGCCAAGGCGCCTGAAGGCGCCTTGGTGATCTAGCCCGAAGTTCGGGGGCCCGAATCGACGATACCACTTGTGCCTGTAGGGGAGAGGCGCTCCAGCTTCCGTTGGGTGTATACAAGAAAAGAACGTTCGATCTCTGGACACCGCAGGTGGGACCTGATAGGCGGGGCTCACGGCAAAACCGCGGGGCGCTCTGTACGTCGCGGAGATCAAGAAGAGCTACAAGAACAAGACGTACACGTACTGCCTGCCCAGCTGCGCCTACCGCGAGGGGGGGAGGGTCCGGCAGCAGACCCTGGCCAACCTCAGCCGCCTGCCGCCCGACGCCATCGCGCTGCTACGGGCTTCCCTGCGGGGCGAGAAGTTCCTGACCGACCACCAAGCCCTCGAGATCGTCGCCTCCCGCCGCCACGGCGACGTCGCCGCGGTCTCCGCCATGGTTTCCCGCCTCGGCCTGGACCGCCTGCTCAGCGCCCGGCCTTGCGCCGACCGCGACCTGGTGGTGGCCATGGTGGTGGCCCGCGTTGTCGAGCCCCACACCAAGCTCGCCACCACCCGCTGGTGGGCCAACACGTCGCTCGTCAGCAACGACACGGTGGAGGAAGCCACCGAGGATGACCTTTACGCCGCCATGGACTGGCGCTGCAAGAACAGCCCCGCATCGAGCGGGCCCTCGCCCGCCGCCACCTGCGCGAAGGTGGCCTCTCTACGACCTCAGTTCCAGTTACGTGGAAGGGTCCCACTGCCCCCTCGCCGACTTCGGCCACAACCGCGACGGCAAGCGCGGCAAGCAGCAGGTCCCGTCCAGGGTCTACCGCGGCAACACCGGCGACCCGGACACCGTGGCCGACCAGTGCGCGAAGCTCCAGCGGGAGTGCCGCCTCTCCCACGTCGTCCTCGCCGGGGACCGCGGTATGCTCACCAGCGCGCGCATCCGCGACCTGCAGTGCCTGGGCGGCATCGACTGGATCAGCTGCCTGCGCTCCGCCGACATTCAGAAGCTGGCCTCCAGCGGCGTGGCCGCCCGCTCCCTCTTCAACTAGCGCGACCTGATCGAGATCACGGCCCCGGAGTTCCCCGGGGAGCGCCTCGTGGTCTGCCGCAATCCCCTGCCGGCCGAGGACCGGGCGCGCACCCGGCGCGAGCTGCTGGCCGTGACGGAGGAGCGCCTGGGGCGCATCGCCCGGCGGGTGGAGGCCGTCCGGCTCAAGGACCGCGACAAGATCGCCGCGGCCGTCACCCGCAACCTGGTGCGCCTGCCCGCCCATCCCGAGATTGCCCCGGTCCACGTCGTCACAACGCCCGACTCGCTGCAGTCGGAACTTCTCCGCCTCGCCGGCGTGGAGGTGACCGCCGAGCGTCGACAGAAAGACCAGGCGTGAAATTGCGTCTTTCGTTTCTGCCCAACGGTTTGCCGGAACTCCAGGCGAGGAACTTCGGGTTAGTGAACTGAACCAACGACTTAGAAGGTCATCCGATGTCCCGCTGTCAAGTCACCGTAGATGACGAGGTTGGCAGCGGCGCGGAAGGGTGCGGAATGCCGGGGCGTTCGCCTACCGTGCCGTTGCGGCGAAGTCCTCAAGGATGATGATGCCAAGGCGGGAGCCTGAAGTGATGCTTCAGTGGTATCTGCCAGGCGACCTGGCAGGATGACGGTGTTCAGGACAAGCGTAGCGTTCCCTCCACATCCCTGCTCCCCCTCGCCCCGGCTGCCTTCGTCACGGCTTGACGGCCTGCACGTACTCGCCTCGCGTCCGGAGCGTGATGCCGTACCTCGCGGCGTCCTGCGCCGCTTCGCCATCCTCGGGTTCGATGGTCCTGCCAGGGGATGCCTCGTGCCGTACAACCTGAAGCCCAGCCGCCGTGACGGCTTGGAGAAGGGAAAAGCTGAGCCACGGAGCCCACCGCTGCTCCCACTCGTCACGGAGTGCTGGGGCAAGATGGGCCCAGGCCGCCGGATCCAATGTCATCTCCTGTGCAAAGAGCAAGCCGCCGCTGCGCAAGGCGTCCGCCATTCGCCGGATGGCCTCCGCTGGAGGCACCATGTCCGTAGGGATCACCTGGGCCGCCGCGACGTCGCCCCGGCGAACTGCGTCTAAGTGGGGGATCACCTCCGCAGGCGCGATGTTACTAAACCCGCCCAGGCTGGACACGGCGGCCAGACAACCCGGACGCAGCGCCGGACGCGTGGCGTCGAAGGCAGCGAAGCACAGACCACCGTCCAGGCCCTGCGCGGACAGGAATCGGCTCCATAGCGCGAGAACGCCGCGCGACAGGTCGTTGATCAGAATACGTGCTCGGGGGTTCAGTTGACGTACACGCGGCATGAACCCACCGCCGGGGCCGGCGGCCACTTCGCAAATGGGCCCGTCAACGGCCGCGATCTCCCGTGCGATGCCGGAGTCGCGCATGCCGTTGGCGTATTTCCAGTTCTGCTCGATCACACCGTTGCGCTCGAGTTCTTCGAGATCAGGGTCCCAGACGTCCGCGCAACCGGTGAGGTCGATGACGCTGTCATGCACGGCGCCTACAACTGCGCCCCCAGCGGTGAGGCGCCCCTCACGCGTCTCACCGGAGCCGTCGGCGGGGACGAACGTGCAACCGTCTCTGAAGCAGTCCAGCCAACGTGCATCCACGGCGATCACTCCCCGTCACCCGGATAAAGGATCATGGCAGCAGTTCGGGTACGCCCTGACCCGCCCTGGCAACCGAACGGCCCGAACATATGCGTATTCTGGTGAAGTCGGCCACTGAATCCGGCCATGCCGGCCGGGGTGGCACGCTCACCGCCCAATCCATCCTCAACCTTCGCTGCCTCCGCCTCTCCCCAGGTCATTGGGAACCGCACCCGCTCCGGTCACTTGACCCCCACCGGGAAATCCGACCCTCCCTCCCCGCACCCGCGGAAGATCGGCAGGGTTGTTGATCGCCCTCGCAGAAGAGCCGCGACATGCGGTGGGCGGCCGTGATCTTCGACTTGTTCGGGACCCTCGTTCCCAACCTCGCGCGCCCGGAGCACGAGGCGGTGCTCGGCGAGATGGCGCGCATACTCGGCGCTCCGCCGGGGCCCTTCATTCGGGGGTGGATGGCCACTGGCCCGCTGCGGATGGTGGGGCAGATCCGGTCGCCGGAAGACAATGCCGCAGCGGTGTGCCGGGATCTGGGTCTGACCCCCTCGCCCCAATCCCTGGCGGGCGCCGGGCGCATCCGCCGATCGTACACGGAGCGATCGTTGCAACCGCGGCCAGACGCGGCCGAAACCCTGCAAGGCATCGGCGCCACTGGAAGGCGCATCGGCCTCCTCACGGACTGTTCCTCGGAAGTGCCGGCGCGATGGACCGCCTTTCCGTTGGCGCCGATGATCGACGCTGCGGTGTTCTCCTGCGTGGAGGGGGCCTGCAAGCCGGCCCCCCGCCTCTACGAGCTGGCCTGCAACCGGCTGGGGGTGGCGTCGGATACCTGTGTGTACGTGGGCGACGGCGGCAGTCGGGAACTCACCGGCGCTGCGGCGGTAGGCATGCGCCCCGTACTCCTAGTGGAGACCGATCCACACGCCCACCAGCTCGAAACGGAAGCGTGGACGGGGGAACGGGTTGCGGCCCTCCCCGAAGTGCTGGCGCTCCTGGACGAGCGGTAGGACCGATGTCGTCGTCTTGGCCGCTTCAGGCGAGAAGTTCATCTGTCCTCCGGGCTCGGCAGCTTACCCCCTCAGCCAAGGATGCATGTTCGCCGCACGTCACGGCAGCCGTAGTTCCATATCGTCCACTTGGAGAAGCCCATCCGGTAATGCCGCGCTCTCTGATCTGAGTCCGGACTGGGGGTTCCAGGTGGGACCGCCGAGCATCCCTTGGTCCGGATGCCCGTCCAGAGGGATATGTTAATGATCGAGGGGGGCCCGGGCGCGGGCCCGCGCGGCCTGGTGCGCAGGCTCGGCGAGCCACCCGGCGGGCATTGCCGACCCGGTCGGCGTGACCCGCGCATGCTCGCCGCATCCATGGCGGGGCGGGGGGGAGAGCGTTTACCAAGGGAAGGGCGGGAGCCTCCGCCCTCGCCCCCCCATGGTCACCTCGCACCGGAGCTCGCATCCTCGATGGCCTCGGCAATCCGGCGAACCTCGTCAGGGGATGTGATGCCGGCGATGCGCCACCCGGCCCCGGTCCGGGAGTCCCACCATAGGTTGTGTCTTTCGTTCACTTGGGTCCAGTGACCGTACAGGCCCCCAACCTGGGTGTCCTCGTCGACGCCGATCTTCCCGTGTGCTCCCTGAGCGCATGGAGAAATTTGGTCTGACGCTGGCGGACGAGAAGACGAAGCTGATCCCGTTTGGTAAGCGGCACTGGAAGCGAGACCAGAGCTACGCTCACCACTTTGACTTGCTCGGCTTCCGGCACCACCTGGGGACGAACCGATACGGCCGGCCGGCGGTCGTCCGTATCCCA
>JAJZXK010000194.1 GCA_021806565.1 Bacillota bacterium
CCCGCTGGCCCCCCTGAACCCGCAAGCCCTCGTCTCCCAGGACCTCGCCCGCAAGAGTCGGCCCAACGTGCGACGCCGCTCTCCAGTTTGGGAGCCCGCCGATCCGGTGAGGAGCGGCCCAGCGGGATCCGACGGGCACGGTCCGGATGAGGCCCCGTCATGACCGGCGATGCCTCAGGTCGGAGTCCCCTGTGGCACCGGGGGCCCGGAGGTAAGAGCCGGAGCCACGGAGATAGACCCCTGCGGAATTGAGCGGGTGGTCAGGAGCAACGTCGTCGACGAGCGAGGTCTGGAAGGGAGGTAGCCTGCATGACTCCGGGTCCGTTCCGCATCTCCGTCGCGCAGGCCGCGTGGCTGGTGTTCTACCTGACGCTCTGCGTCACACCGTTCTCGTTCGCCGAGGACATGATTGGCACGCTGGGCCGCTGGGCATGGGCAGGGGCGCTGCCCGGCCTCGTGCTCGGCGTCCTGGCCCTCAGCGCGGTCGCCGCCTTGCGCCAACGCCTCCCGCGCGCTTGCGTACTCGACTATGCCCCCGACCTGTTGGGCCGTTGGGGCGGGTGGCTTTACATCGCTCTCCTAGGCGTGCTGTTCGCCACCGGGGCGGGCGTCAACCTCCGCGTCTTTGTGGACATGTTACACACAACACTCAACGCGGGAATGTCCGGGTGGGTGCCCGCCTTGGTGATGACCGCCCTGACGTCATACTGCGCCTTCTTCGGACCGGAGGTGATCGCGCGTGCGGCCCAAGCCGTACTGCTGGTGGTGCTCCCAGGCGTAGCTCTCATCTTCACGCTACCCTGGCTCAACTCTGTGCCTGGCCGGCTTTGGCCTTTTTGGACCGTGCCGTTGCCGAACCTGATGCGCCAAGCGCACACGGCGTCCGCGCTCGGCATTTGCCGGGGGTTCCTGCCCCTCCTCGTCCTCGCGCCGGTGATTCGTGGTGCAGCGTTCTTCCGTCGGACACTTTTCGCCCAGGTCGCCGGCAGCGGGCTCGTCATGATCGCCTTTGCCATCCCCGTAGCCGTCCTCGGACCCCACCTCGCCGAGCAGTTCCGGTTCCCGCTCCTCGACGCCGCAGGGACCCTTTCCTGGAGATGGCTTCCCCTCCAGCGCCTCGGCCACCTGACCGTCCTCGTCTGGGAGATGGTGACCTTCGTCGTCGCAACCACCTACCTCTGGCTCGGGGCCGCAGTAGCCGGGTGGCTCTTCCTGCGCACCCGCTGGCGCCCCGCCGTTCCGGTTCTCGGTGTGCTCACGTTCCTCATCGCAGGTCCCCTCACGGGTCCAGAGGTGGAAAAGACGATATTCACCCTATGGAACTGGGGCGTCGTGATCCTGGGAATGGTCATGCCGATCGTCCTGGCCGGCGCCGTGCTCTCCAGGCGGCCTGCCGCATGACCGGCCGAAGTGCGGCGCACCGGCGGGGGACGATCTTGGGGCTCTTGTTGCTCGCGTTCGCACTCACCGGCTGCGCCCAGCTCACCGACATCCACGACCGTTCCCTCATCTTTGGGCTTGGAATCGACCAGGGGGCGCAACGTGGCTCGGTTACACTCTCCGCGCAGGCCCTGCACCCGCCGGAGGGCGCGGCCGGAGGGGGCGGAACCTCCGGCGGAGGCGGTGGGAGTGGCACGAGCGCGCAATGGAAGACGCTCGTGGTCAGCGGCAGTACGCTGAGCAAAGCCCTCGGCCACCTGCAGATGGAGAGCAGCCGGCAAGTATTCCTCGGCCAACTCGGCATCGCCTTTCTCGGCACGTCCCTCGCCCGCGCCGGGGTCCTGCATGCACTCGACACCCTGTTACGCTCGCCCCAGGTCGCGGAGAACTTGCCCATCGCCGTGGTCGAAGGACGCGCGGACGCGTTCCTTCAAGCCGGGACCCAGCAACAGGTGGCCTGGCGCGCACGCAGTTTCGTCACGACACCGCGTGCGTACCTGTCCACCCTGCCCAATCCCCTCTGGCAGTTCATGGCCCAGAGCTTGGATCTGGCGGGGGCAACCTATGCTCCGGTCCTCGCCTCCACCCCCGGTGCCGAGAGGCTCCGCTACGTCGGCACCGCCGTATTCCTCCAAGGTCGGATGGTCGATACCCTCTCGCCCAAGGAATCCACGGCACTCGCCTGGATCATAAAGCGCAGCGGCTTCGGCGGGGTCACGATCGGGAAGGACGGCAACGACTTCCACGTTGCCCTGAGCAGGATCCGCGCCAAGTGGGATGTCCATAAGCCCTCCGCACCCCGACTCTCGATCTCCGCCACAGGCGCGGTCACCGCCTCTTCTGGGCGTTCCCTCGCGGACCGTCCGTCGGGGATGCGGCAACTGGTGGCACGGGAAATGACGACAGAGATCGCGGATGTGCTACACCGCCTCCAAGGCGACGACGCCGATCTTCTCGGCATCGGCGAACGGCTGCGCGAGAACGGGAGCCTGCCTCCGGGGCCATGGTCGACGGATTTCGCTCGGCTGAGGTTTACGGTTTCAGTTCAGGTGTTGCTCGTCCCTGGCAAGATTCGTTGAAGTCGGGCACCAGCACGAAGCGTGACGAAGAAATCGCTCCACCTTGATCCTGTCATCCCAACCAGGCTTCGGCATCCAATCGAGAAAACACGACGCGGCCCGACCGCGACGACCAAGCGGCCGCCTCGCATTCCCGGAGGTGCCGGTTGCCCAGTCCGGTCACCGGGTAACCAAAGTGCCCATTCCGGCAGCTCGGATAGGGCCTCCGCGCAGCCGCCTGACAGACGAAGAGCGCGCCGAGCGGTGGGGTGGTGCCATCCAGTCCCGTGTACAACACCGAGATCGGACTTACTTGGCCAGCCGACGTCCTGGTGCGGCACTGAAGCCGGGATCGGGCCCCTGGCGCTGAGATCTGGGCCCTGGCGTCAGCGCCTGCATGGTCGGCTGGCCCTGGACGGTCGCCGCCTCGACTTCCCAGAACGACCGGGCGCTGCGGTTCAGGGCCACGAGCCGGCCATCGGCGTCCACCAAGCACACAGGGACCGGCAGGCCGTCGAACACAGCGCGGCCAGGGTTGGGGTCGGAGGAAGATGGAGGATCGGTGGCCATGCCAGCCTCATTCGACACAGGTCACGGGGCATCTGGGCTGGCGGCCGCGGCGACGACTGGGGTGCGCTCTTCCAACGTCACGGGGGCGTCGGTAGATGTCCGAGGGCAAGCACGGGCAGCCTTTCGAGTATGCGAGGGCTGTCGCGGGCTGAAACCTGCCACCTGTGTCCCGCGACCGTGCTTCCCCCGCCCGCAAAGATGCTCCATCTCCCCGCGTCCCCAGCGCCCGCCAGGAGCCCCGCCACACCCCGGAACGCGCCGCGCCCGGCCCACAAAAAGTCCCCCGCGCTTCCCGAAGCGGCCCCAGAGGCCGCCCTGGGGGCCCACCTTGGCACAGCCCGCCCCAAGCCACAAAGAGCCTGTACCCCCCAGCCATGCTCCCCCAGCCATTCCGGGAACGAGCCAACTTCGGAAAGCAAGAGCTGCTAGTCTCCCGGTCACTCCGCCAGCGGTCGAGCACGCGGAGCAGCAGATCCTCACCCCGGAGCAAGTACGCGTCCTTCTTCAGGTCGCCCTGGGCCATCGGCCTCACCGACTGCTGTACCTCGCCCTATCCACCGGGATACGCCGGGGCGAACTGCTTGGCTTGCGCTGGACCGACGTGGACATAGATCGGGGCCGGCTCACCGTGCGCGTGCAGCGGCAGTACGTCGCAGGGCAAGGCATCCTGCAACGGCGAACGAAGGCGCACCGCACGGATCGACCCATCGAACTAACGGACGCTGAAATCGCCCTCCTCCGCACCCAGCGGGTCCACTTGGCGGAAGAACGGTTACTTGCTGGCGATCAGTGGCAGGACCATGGCCTGGTATTCCCGTCAGGGGTTGGCACGCCCCTCAACGCGCGAAACGTCTTGCGGTGGTTCAAGCGCACTCTTGACACCGCCGGGCTCCCAGCAATCCGCTTTCACGACCTCCGGCACACAGCCGCGACATTGCTCTTGCAGGCCGACGGCCGCATCATCATCGCCCAGCAGCGTCTCGGGCACCAGGACGCTGCCACAACAACCCGCTCTTACGGCCACGCACTGCCAGGCGACCAGCGGGCCGCCGTGGAGCGGGCGCAGGCGGCCCTTTTCGGCGACCAAGCCAAGCATCCGCCGACCAGAAGGGTAGCAAAGCGGTAGCAAATGGCCCGCCAGGAAATCCTTCCCCGGGCGGGCCGTTCTTCGAATCGCTTGTCTCTGTATGGTTTGATTGGAGCTGGTGGGCAGAATCGAACTGCCGACCTACGCATTACGAGTTCTTTCCTGACCAGACCGGGCCCCTTAGGTTTACATGATGTTTCTTACTGCTTCAAGCCCTTTAGTCCAAGCCTCCGCCGCGTCAGGGGCCGTCTCCATCCGTCCCGGACGTACGTGTTGATGGCAGAAGTGATGGCAGAAGGAGCGGCGTCACCGTCAGCCCACAACGCGCCGGGGCCGCCCGCCCCGCCGCCCTTGGGACCGTGTGGCGCCGTCCGTCGGGTCGCCGCCACCAGACGCCTGCGCGCCCCACCAGGCGTCGATCTCCATAAACGAGAAC
>JAJZXK010000057.1 GCA_021806565.1 Bacillota bacterium
CTCGGGGTCCCATTCGAAGCCTTCGTTCTGCCACACGCCAGCAGCCCATGATCAGACGGTCAGGGGCGCTCTCTCCCTGATGTCCCGAAAATCTGCCCTGCCGGCAAATAGGGTGCGGAGTGTGGGTCTAAACATATCAGCTCCTGTGATGTACTGCAGGCATGAAACTGGGCACATGGGCAAAGGAGCAAGGCATCAGCTACCAAGCCGCGTGGCGAATGTCAGACTGCGGCCCATCCGCACTGCTACGCGCCGCAAGCGCTTGAGCCAGAAGCATAGCCGGGATATGACAGATTGTGCACTCGCCCGACTTCAGTCGCTGCCCCTGGTATTGCCTCATCCCCGCACCCATCAACGGATGTGGTTGGGTCGCTCAGGGTGCACAACGCTAAGCGGTGAAATGAGCCGAAGTCTGGTGCGCCGAGACGAAGCCGACCGATTCGAGCGGGTGAGATTCCCGCCGCCGAAGGCCCAGCCAGCCACGGCGAAGCGAGTCTTGCGTCGACGGCCGCGAGGTCGCCGACGAAGCGTAGACAGCGCGACGACCAGGCCGTAGCCCGCAAGGGCGAAGAGATTGAGCCTCGATACGACGATTGTCCGAGGGCCGACAGGGTCAGATTCCTGGAAGGCAACAGTAGGCGCTCGGTAAGGCGAGAGCGCCAGAGACCTCGGCGGGGTCTGAGATCACGGCATGGCGGAAAGCGAATCGGGACGGAACTCGGGAGGCCTCCCCGCGCCGCGCGCGAGCGCGTACGCCCCACCCGAAAGGCACTGCCGAAGGGCGGCGGACACGCGGGGAGGAGTCGGACCCTCTCACAGTACTCAGAGCGCGGGAAAGCCGCGCACAGGGGGAAGGGGAGGGACGGAATCAGCGGCTCCAAGGAAACACCGGCTCCACGCAGAGGGAGGCAAGCGGTGTCACCGGAACTGGAGTGCATCGGAACGCTGGCCCAGGCGGACCCGAAGCTCCGCTTCACCGCGGTGGCCCACCACATCGACGAGGAATTCCTTCGAGAGGTGGCGGTCTATGCGCGTGTGTCCTCATCTGACCAGCGTGACCAGCGTGCGGACCTGGATGGGCAGGTGGCGCGTGTGCGTGTGTGTCGAGTTCGTGACGCGTAAAGGCTACTCCGTGGTGCGCACGGTAACGGATGCTGGCTCGGGGCTCAACACGGACACCGCCCCAAGCTCCTGAAGGTGCTGGCGGACCCCTCCATCGCTATTGTGGCCGTCGAGCGTCGAGACCGACTCATGCGGTTTGGTGCCGAATATGTCGAGTCTGCGCTTGCCGCCTAGGGCGGACGCCTTGTTGCGGTTGATCCGCAAGAGACCAAGGATGACCTAGTGCAAGACATGATCGACGTGCTGATCAGCATGCGCGCACGGCTGTATGGGCGCCAGTCGGACCGAAATCGGGCAGAGAAGGCACTGAAAGCGCCAAGTGAAGTGGTAGAGGAATGATGGTCACCACCAGGCTCCGCCTGGATGATGAGACCATGCGCGGATAGTGACCGGGATGTCGGGAGGGAAGGGACCGTACAGGTTGGTGGGGCCGGCGTCCACCCGGGTCTTCGGGACGCCGGCACGGGGGTGGCGACCTGCCTCCTGCGTCCCTACCGGCCGATCTGGATCTGCCGGGGGGGGGCGTCGTCCTGCCGAGCGCGGGGCTGCGGGCACGGTCCACGCCTGCGCAGGTCGCACCCAACCCCTATCTTTCCTTCGCTGGCGCGAGCATCGGCGCACGGGCGGGCCTCATCGGTCCGGTGGCGCTGGGAAGTCGGCGGAGGGCGTCGAAACGGACCGGCGTGTTGGCGTACGTCATGCCGTTCCGGCGATCGAAAGAGACTCCCACGACCGGAGGTGGGATGAGTTGCACTACGAAGTCCGGATGGCAGAGCCCGAACTGATCCCGGTGGTGCATGCTATTATGCTTGCCGCCTTTGAGGAATACCGGTCGGCGGACGTGCCATCCAGCGCGCTCAATGAAACCGCCGAGGGAATCCGGGAGAAGATCATGGCCGGCAAGGAGCGCGCCATCCTTTGCTATGGGGACGGGGTGCCGCTGGGCTCGGGAAGGTTTCATGTCGATGCTGAAGCCGTTTACTTTTCACGGTTAGCCGTGGTCCCTCACGCAAGGGGTCGGGGGATCGCTAGGTCGATGGTCGCGTGGCTGGAGACGTTCGCCGACGTCCGGGGAAAGAGCCGATTGTGGTGCAGGGTGAGGATGTCCATACCGGCAAACATTCAACTCTACAAGACGTTGGGGTTTGTTGAGGAGACTGAGGAAACGGTGGTCAATCCCAACGGATTCCCGGTCAGGACCGTGGTCATGAGTAAGTCGGTCGCCCATACTACCAGTTCGTGACGCCGTAGGCTGCGCCACCGACGGTGGGATGAAGGGATCAAGGGCCGGTCGACCCGCGACCTGGCGGGTCGGGCGCGCATGAAGCGGGAGGTTGGCGCCGGGCGTGCTGCGCGGTGTCTCGAATGTCTTGCGCGCCGGAGGTCGTTTCGGCGCAGCGCCATACGTTCGGTCGCCAGGGTGCTACCCACATGCCTTCACGAGCACGAGCACGGGCAGGAGGCGACGGCAGCGAAGCGGGGGAAAGCCAGGGGGATTGCTCCGCGTCCATTCGGTCACCGGCGCTGGCCGGCCCGCGTACGGACGTGGCCGTGGCAGACGGTTTCCATCTGGCCGCACTCTCGAGAGAGTGGGCGGAGAACGGCGCAAATCCAGTTGCGCGGATCGGATATGATGGATTATAGGCCGCACCTGCTGCCGATGCCGTAGTATGGCGGTGCATCGGAGGAATGTAGGTGTTGAAGACACGCCCGGGTCCCGGTGACATTGGCGGCCGCGGTCCTGAGCGCGAGCCCGGCGGTGCTCGCCGCAAGTGCCAACCCCGCGACGGTGTTCGCCACGCTGATGACGGACGAGGTCGCCGGCAACGCCGCGGGGCCGCGTCGCTCCTGTCCCTGACCGTGACCTGGAAGGCGGGGTCGGCCCAGGCCTACCTGGCGCCATTCCCGCTTTCCGCCTTGGGCGCTGTGGCTGCGTGTTCCGGCCTCTGTCGGCCGGGTATGCCGGCGCCTGCCGGCCACCCATTCCGGAGCGGCCGGCCGGCCCGGAGCGCTTGGGACAGAAGACGAGGGCAGCACCGGGGGAAGACGGGATAGGGTGGCCGCTGTAACCGGAACAGGTGGCCGGCATGACCGCAATCCGCACTCTGTGGCCGTCGGCAGCGTGCTGGCCAAGGAGCAGGACGCGCGCACCACCATGAAGATCGCGCGCGTCGTTCCGCGGCCTGATTCCTGCCCCTGGTGGGCTGGCGGGCCCCGCTGTCCCGCCTTTGGAATGGTCGGGCGCCCCGACCGCAACTGCCGCTCGATATCGCGACCCGGCCGTCCGCCGGCCGGATCCGTTGGTGACCATGGCGTTTGGGCCTTCGGGCCGACCTCACGCCCCGGCGACGCGCGGCTGGCGGGTCGACTCACTGGCGATCATCGCACGGACGAAGGCGGTGGCGAGTTCCCCCTTGCGTGCTTGTGCCGACGGGTCGTTCCAGAGGTTGTCGACCTCCCCCGGGTCGCGGGAGAGGTCAAAGAACTCACCGCAGGACGGACGGTCGACGGCGCCCCGTCCGTAGCGACCGTACACCGTCAACTTCTCCACGGCGGTGACATAGGTGCGCAGCGAAAGGTGCTCACTCTGACAGCGGTTTTCCACCAGCACGTGGTTGCGCACGGCGCCCTCCCCCCGCCAGGCCGGGCCTTGATCGACGCCCTGCATGGCGCCCGGTATCGGTATGCCGGCGGTGCGTAGGAAGGTCGGCGCCAGGTCGACCAGACTGACCAACTCGTCGCTCACCCGTCCCGCAGGGACGCACCCGGGCCGCCGCACGATGAACGGCACGCGGATCATGTCTTCGTAGTGAAACGGCCCCTTGCGGTTGAGCCCGTGATGACCGAGGAAGTGCCCGTGGTCACTGGTGAACACGACCAGCGTCTCACGGTCGAGGCCGAGGTGATCGAGGCGGTCGAGGATGCGGCCGATGTGGTGGTCCATCAGGCTGATCATGCCGTAGTAGACGGCGATATCGCGCCGCAACTCCTGTGGGTCCTGTAGGTGGCTGTGCAGCCCCGCGACCCCGAATGCCTCTCGCCAGGGGGAGAAGTCGGGATGGGCCTCCTGGGTGCGTTGGAAGTGTGGCGGATTGCGCGCGTGCTCTCCCGGGGTCAGCACCCCCGGTTCCATGTCCCCCGCCTCATACATCCGGTCCCACGGCGCGGGGGCCAGATAGGGCGGGTGCGGGTCATGGAAGCTGGACCAGCAGAAGAACGGCCGCCCCGCAGCCTGACAGCGCTCGATGAACGCCATCGTGCGCTCGGCCGTCCAGGCCGAGTAGTGGAACCGCTCTGGCAGGTCCCATGACCAGCGCCGCCGATTTCCATGGCGGCCCGTGGCGTCGGGGGACTGAAAATAGGCGCGCCAGTCCTGCAGCCCGTGTTCTTCCATCCAAGTTGCGTAGTGTTGGCCGGCGTGGGCTTCGTCGGCGTGGTTGCGGGCCACTTCGATGTGGTCGAAACCGTACCACGGTCCGTGAAAGCCGCGCCAGAAATCCAAGTCGCGCAGTGTCGGTTGGCACTCCAACGAAGGGCTCTGCGCCGTGGACGCCAGCGGTTGGAAGTGTGCCTTGCCGATCAGGCCGGTCGCGTAGCTCTCGGCTCCCAGATAGTGGCCCAACGTGGGCACGTCCTCGGGGAGCTTGGTCCCGATCGTCCAGCACCCGTGCATCGACGGATACATCCCCGTGAGGATGCTGCTGCGGGTCGGGGAACAGACCGGGTTGGGGCAATAGGCGCGCTCGAACCTGGTTCCCTCACCGCAGAGGCGGTCCAGGGCCGGCGTCCGGATGCGCGGGTTCACCACCCCAAGGGTGCGGTAGTGCTGCTGGTCCGACGTGATCAACAGGATATTCGGCGGGTTCGCCATTCGCAGCGCCTCTCCGCGAGCCGCCGTTGCGCGCCGATGTGCTGGCGGATCTCGGGGAGGCTCCCCCCTTTCATCCAGGGTCGGGTCGCCCTCTGCCGAGCCGCGGCCGGCCACTGACCCGCCACCGCCTGACCGGCGGCCGCTGGGGCGCACCGCCTTCCACAACGGGCTTCCAGGGCGTGCGTCGCCATCCTGCCCCGTTTGCGCCTGGGTTTTTTGTGGGGGTGCTCGGCGGGTAGTCGGTTGCCACGCGGCCCCAATCCCCGGCCGCCACCGCGACGTGGCGGGGTATTAACTGTTGAACAGTAATATCTACACGTATCAGCGCCTGTGATTACTGTACGCATGAAGCTGCGCGTGGGCGAAGGAGCAAGGCATCAGCTACCGAGCCGCGTGGCGAATGTACCGCGATGGTAAATTGCCCGTGCCAGCAGAGCAACTGCCCATCATTTTGAAGCCCCCGAAGGAGGAGCCGACAGGGGTGGCGGTCTATGCGCGTGTGTCCTCATCTGACTAGCGTGACCAGCGTGCGGACCTGGATGGGCAGGTGGCGCGTGTGCGTGTGCGTCGAGTTCGTGACGCGCAAAGGTTACTCCGTGGTGCGCACGGTAACGGAGGTGGGCTCTCATGAAGGTGCTGGCGGACCCCTCCGTCGACATGGTGGCCGTCGAGCCTCGAGATCGACTTATGCGGTTTGGTGCCGAATGTGTCGCGTCTGCGCTTGCCGCCCAGGGCCGCGCCTTGTGGTGGTCGATCCGCAAGAGACCAAGGATGACCGGGTGCAAGACATGATCGACGTGCTGACCAGCAGGTGCGCCCGGTTGTACGACTGCCGGTCGGCCCGAAATCGGGCAGAAAAGGCACACTGAAAGCGGCAAGTGAAGTGGTGGAGGAATGACGGTCACCCAGGCATTCCGCTACGAACTGGACCCAACGGTGCGGCAGCGTAGGCTCCTCGCGAAGGCGGCCGGCCCGTACCGCACGCAGCGGAACTGCATCGTCTGTGGAACGCGGAGAAACTGGGGCGGTCGTGGGTCTATGGTGTCTCGAAGTGTTGCGGGCAAGAGGCACTGCGCGGCCTGGACCGGGCCTTTGGAAACTTCTGGCGCGGCCGCAAGGAAGGCCGCTGGGGCGGCTTTCCCCGCTTCCGCCGCAAGCACGGGCGCCGGGATTCGTTCCGAGTGACCGGAAGCGTCCACGTCCACGTCCACGTCCACGTCCATCCCCGGTCGGTGTCGCTACCCGGGATCGGCTGCGTACGGACCAAGGAAGCCACCACGAAGCCACCACGCAGTTCCGGGGACGGATCCTTTCGGCGACGGTCAGTCGGGAGGCGTACCGCTGGTATGTATCCCTGGCGGTGGAGGTGGAGCGGGATGATCCGCAGCCCGTAGACGGGCCGGTTGATGTTGATGTTGATGTTGATGTTGATGTGGTCGGCATCGACCTGGGGCTGAACTGCTTCGCGCTGCTTTCGGACGGTCGCACCTCTCAAGGCAGGGGATGCCGAGCCTGGGGCGTACCTCCAAGGGGGATCGGAGTGACCCGGGCTGTCGTCGCATCACCGCTGTGTCTGGGGGTTGGTAGGTGTGCCTGAATGTGGCCTGATCTTCTATAACCTTCCGGGCTACGACCTCGAACGCTTCGTGTCTTTTGCCTCGGCATCCGGCTTCAACTGTGCCGAGATCGCCGTACGGAACATCTGGGATGGCGAGGACATGGCCGTCGCCGAAGCGCGGGCCCGCGACCTCGGACGCCTCTTGGCCGATCATGGCATGCGGTTGTCGGCCCTGTCGGCGGGCAACAACTTCGTCCAGGGCAGCGATGAGGAACTGACGCTGCAGGTCGAGCGCATGAAGCAGGTCTGCCTGCTGGCGCGACTGGCCGGCGCATCGCGATTGCGCATCGACGGTGGTAATCCGCGCCGGGGCGAGGTTGCCGGCGACCACCACCTGGAACCGATCATCCGGGCCCTGAAATCCATCCGCCCCTTCATCGAGTCGGAGGGGTTCGTCCTGGCGTTGGACAACCACGGCTTGGTGACCAATGACGCGGACGCGCAGGTGCGCATCTTCGAGGAGGTTGGATCCAAGAACCTTGGCGCCAACCTTGACACCATGAACTACCGCTGGTTCGGCCATCCGCTCGAGACGGTCAACCGCTTCTACCGGGTGATCGCCCCCTATGTGCGGCACACGCACATGAAAGACGGCCGCGGCGCGCGTCCGGACTATGTCGGGACCGCTCTTGGCGAAGGGGAGTTAGACCTCCAGGCGGCGGTCGACGCCCTGCGGGAGGTGCGGTACGACGGGCCGTGGTTGGTGGAGTATGAGGGACGGTCGGACCACGAGGAGGGCTACCGGCGAGGTTTGCGTTGGCTGCGCGCGCATGTTCAGGACGCCCAGGCATAGGTGCCCGCCCGAGGCACGGGGCGAACGGATCCCGACCGGAGGCGCTGGGTGCGGTGGCTCCGGCGGTGTGCCGGTGGCCGTGTCGCTGGCGCGCCTCCGGCCCGCGGGACGGGCTGGTGGATGTCGGGCGGCCCGTCGGGGCCGAACGCCGCCGCTCCGAACACATGATCCGGCGTTTCCAAGTAACAACGGAGCAGGGTTTCGCGAAGGCGTTCGGTAACCGCCGTTCGGGGGCCGGCATGTGCCCATCGGCTCGCGCGTAGGGTGGCCGGGGTGACGGTGCATGCGTCGCGGCCGTCGGTGGTGGATCTGGCGGTGGCGCCGCAGGTTTTCCTGGGCGGCGGTGGCCGGGTGCCTGTGGGTCGCGTTGACCGTCGTGCCGGCGGCGGCGGGGACGGCGCGGCTTGGCCGGGGCTGCCCGCCACCCGTGATCCTGCCACCGTTGACCCTGCTGGCCGCCGCCGTGAGCCTTCAGGGGGTGCCGCTGCCCTCCAGGTCCGCGCCCCCCGTGGCGATCCCGGCGGACCGCCAACTGGTGATTGACGCGGTGCGCCGCCGGCTCTACGTCTTTGACGGTACGGCTCTGGTACGGTCCTTTCCGGTGGCGGTAGGCACGCGCGAGACTCCCACCCCCCTTGGGCATTGGCGCATCCAGGCCAAGGCCGTCTGGGGCGGAGCCTTCGGCGCTCGCTGGCTGCAGTTGTCGATTCCCTGGGGCACCTACGGCATTCACGGAACCAACCGGCCGGGGTCGATCGGGTATCGCGCCTCCCACGGGTGCGTCCGGATGTTCAACCGCGACGTGATCGCCCTCTACAACCTGGTCGTGCCGGGCACGCCCGTCGACGTCCGCGGCGTGCCCACCCGGCGATTCGGCGAGGTATCCCGGACGATCGAGCCTTCATGGCTCGGTTCCGACGTGCTGGCTGTTCAGCGCCGCCTGCGGGCACTTGGCTACGCCGTCGGTCGCTTGAACGGTGTCTATGCCGGGGCCACCGTGGCGGCGGTCCGGGCGTTCCAACAGGCGCACGATCTGCCGGCGACCGGAGTGGTGAATGCCGCGACCCAGAGCGCGTTGGGTTTGAGGCCGCTGTCGGAGGACCCCAGCCTGCGGTCGACCCCGGCCGGCCAGGAGCCGGCTCCGCCCCCCGCACGGCTCCCCGAGCCGTCCGCACCGCCCGCCAGCGGTCCGTCCGCCACGCGTTCGTGATGCCCGGCAGGGGGGGGGCGACGGACGGCATAGATCCCCGGGTATGGGGGTGGGGTCGTGCGGCGGTTGGAACTGGAAGACGCCCTGTTTCAGGGCGCGGTGTCACTCGAACGCGGGCACGGGTGGGTCAGGCCCTGGCGGATTCCATACGAGGACCTGCCACTGTTCCCTCCGGATGGTGTGGGTGGCACGGCCCAGATCCCAGCCGGCGTCCGGGTCGGTTGCCTGAGCGATACGCGGTCGGTGCGGTTGGACTGGGAGCCGGTGGCGCAGGGTGTCACGGTCGACTGCGTCGTGGAGGATCGGCTGGTGGCCAGTACCACCGCGGCGCCGCACGCCGGATCCGCCTGTTTCACCGACCTGGATCCGGGCAGCAAGCGCCTCGAACTCTATCTGTCGCAGTGCGTCGGAATGCGACTGACCGGGCTTTGGGTGGACGACGGTGCCAGTGCCGTGCCTCCGCCATCCGGGCGTCGTCGCTGGCTGACCTATGGCAGTTCGATCACACAGTGCCGGCAGGCGGCGAGTCCCGCGGAAACCTGGCCGGCGTTGGTTGCGCGCCGCAACCGGCTGGATCTGACCTGCTTCGGGTTCGCGGGCAACTGCCATCTGGAGCCCATGGTGGCCTGCCTGTTGCGGGACCGGCCGACGGACCTGATCTCCCTTTGCCTCGGTATCAATGTCCAGGGCGGCGCCACCCTCGCGCCGCGCACCTTCCGGCCGGCCGTCATCGGTTTTGTGCACCTGGTGCGCGAAGGCCATCCCGGGGTGCCCATAGCGGTCATGTCACCCATCGTGTCGCCGCCGCGCGAGACGGCGCCCAACGCCGTCGGCCTGTCTCTGACCCGGATGCGGGACGAGATCCGGGATGCGGTGGAGGCGTTGCGCGGCCGGGGAGATCGAGACGTGCATTATGTCGACGGTCTGGAGTTGTTCGGACCGGAGGCGGCCGACTATCTGCCGGACCAACTGCACCCGAACGCCGAAGGCTATCGGATGCTCGCAAAGAGCTTTCAGCGGCTGGTTGCCGAGCCCTTGTTTGGATTGCCGCCACAGGGTCGGCCAGCGGACGGGTGAGGTCGGCGGCGCTCCGGCGGGTGGCGCACCGCACCGGGAGGCATTCCTTGCTACAATCCAGAGGTCCGGCGCGGCGACCCGGCGACCGGCCGGTTGGGTCGGGCGCCGGGAAACCCGGTCGGGTGATCGTGATCCCTTGGGCGGTGGCGAGGGACGGGTCGGCCGGCGGCGGGGCAAGGAAGGGCGGTGACTCCGGTCGGCGTCAGGCGCCGGGCGGGGGTGGTGGGTGGAACGCAACAGGATGTGGCCGCACAAGAACACGCCCGAAGACCGCCGGGCGCGACAGGCGCGCGTCCGGGCGGCACCCGTTTGGGACGCCCCGGCGGAGATTGCCCTCGATCTGCCCGCGCAAGTCGCGGCGCCGTTTGAACGCGTGGTGGAATGCCTCACCGGGACCGTGCAACTGCCAGTCTCTGTGGTGGGGCCGGTGGCGGTCGAACTGGGGCGTTACTGCCTGGACGAATCGGGCCATGTGATCGAAACCGGACGCGCGAGCGAGGATGTTCTGGTGCCGTTAGCGCACACCGAAGGCGGGCTGTCGGCTTCGATGCTGCGCGGCGCCAAGGCGACGCGGGCGGCGGGCGGCGTCCGCACCTATGTGCTGGCGGACGGCATGACGCGGGCCAGCTACTTTCAGTTCGAGGACACGGCGGCGGCGGTACGGTTCTCGCGGTGGGTGTCCGAGCAGTCGGGGGACATGCGCGCCTGGCTGGCCGATCCCGAAAACCCCTTGGCGCGCCAGGGTGCGGCAAACGGCGTCGGGGTACTGAGCCGGCACGCGGTGCTGCGTCAGGTCCGCACGCACGTGCTGGGCCGCGGCTGCCATGTCCTGTACCGCTTTACGACGGGCGACGCCTGCGGCCCGAACATGATGACGCGCAACGCCCATGCGCTGAACACCCATTACGTCGCTGTGCGCTTCCCCGCGCAGACCGGGGTGGCGATCCAGCGGATTCTGCTCGAGGCCAACATGGGCGGAGATAAGAAGCCATCGCAACTGTATTTTCAGGAGGGGCACGGCAAGACGGTCTTGGCCGAGGTCGATCTGCCCGCCTCCACGCTGCGCCGCTACCTGCGGTGCAGCGTGGACGAGGTGGTGGCCCTGCAGGAGATCGGGCTGCATGGCAGCCACGCCAGCGGTATGCAGTCCGCCGCGTTCACGCCCGCATCCGCCATCGCCGCGATCTTTGCAGCCACCGGCCAGGACCTGGGCATGGTCGGCACCAGCAGCATGGCGCATTCCACCGCTGAGCGCAGTGCGGCCGGGGTGCATCTGTCGATTCGTCTGCCCGGGTTGGAGGTAGGCACGGTGGGGGGCGGAACCGTGCTGCCCCACAGCCGGGCGTGGCTCAAGCTGCTGGGCTGCAACGGCGGCGATTCGGTGTATCGCTTCGCGCAGATTGTTGCGGCAGCGGTCCTCTGTCTGGAGGTGTCGGCAGCGGCGTCCATGGCGGGGGCCGGCAGCGAGAACTTTTTCCTGGCGCATCTGGAGCGCGGTGGTCAGCGGGAGCTCGCGCAACGCTGATCTCGGCCCTCCCCGCCGATGTCATCCGAGCCGTTCATCGAATCTCATCCGTTCGTCCGACCTCTGCTTAGACCGCAAGGGTCGGCTTTGACTGCACGTCGTGGTCCAAGCCCCGGTCCGCAGGTCCAGCCGACGGGAGAGGTGGTCGGCGTTGATCTCGGCGTTGCGTGCCCCGCCGTGACCTCCCTGGCCGAGTTCCTCGGCCGGCGCCGCTGGCGCGAGGTCGAGGCCATCGCCTGGTCCGGTCTGTGGAGCCCGGTGCTGTCTTGGTCTTCGAGGACCTGACCGACATCCGGACACGCATGAAGGGACGGGCACCGGGAGAGGGCCAATCGTTCGAGTCGGGGCGAATTCCGCTGCAAGCAATGCGGCTTGTCCCTCCACGCGGACCGCAACGCGGCCAGGAACATCGGGTCCAACCACCTTGCCAGCCTCGCCATACGTGGGACTGGCGGGCCCCGGTCAGGCGGCCTATCGCGTCCCGATCCGGGAGATGCAAGCCCCCCGGCTTTCAGATGGTAGAGCCGTCCAGGTGGCAGAGCGTTCCCGGATGTGGTGGGCGGTTTGGGCGAGTGCTCGGTCTGGGCCACACAAGACGGGCCCCCGCCACGTGGGGACGGCATGGTCATGGTGGCCGTACGGCACGCTCCCCGCGCAACCCAGGCAGATGGCGACCGGAACGACCGCCGTCGACGTGTCGGACGTCCCAGAACAGGCTGCGGTCGACGCCCTGGCCCACAAGGGCCCCCGGGTGTCCAGTCGTGGGCCGGGCGGCCGGCGGCGTCCGCCGCAAAGGAAATGGCGCCCGCCAGGTCGAACGCACCACCGCGCCGCGTGGAGTGCGGTATCGGTTTCGTGCGCGCCGGCATGCGGCTGCCCATGTCCCCGCGGGCCTGTCAGGGAGGGGGGGCGCACATGATCCGCCTGTTCCCCAGGATCGACCAGGACGACCTGGTGATGCGCCTGTTTCACAAGGGCGTCCACAGCCAGTGGTCTTCAGATACGCTGGACTGGGATATGCCCCTCGGGCTGACGCAGCGGCAGGCCCTCGCCCTGACCAATATCATCACGCCCGTCTACCTGGGCGAGCAGTCGGCCATGAACGGGGCCGCGAAGGTGCTGCCGCAGTTGATCGACGCCGGCGAGACCGCGGCGCAACTCTATCTGTCGACGTTTCTCCTGGATGAGGCCCGCCACTTCGAAGCGCTGACCCGCCTCTATCGCCACATCGGGCATCACCCGGTTGAACTGCGGAAGATGCCGGAGATGCTGCGCTACCATCACCGGTTGCGCCAGGGCGACCGGATCGACTGGCTTTGGGGGATTCTGATCTCCGACCTGTTTGCGCGCGAGTTCTATCTCACCTTTGCCAAGGTCCAGCCCAACGCGCTGTTCGGGCGCATGTCGACCCAGATCCTGCGGGATGAATCGCGCCACCAGGCCTTCGCGCACGCGTACCTGAAGGCGGCCGTGCCCGGTCTGACCGCGGGACGCCAGCGGGTCTTGATCGACATGAAGGACGAGTTGTTGGATATCATGGATGCGATGAACACCCGCCTGAGGGCGGATACCGATGCTCTGGGGATCAACGGGGATGCTTTCATCAAGGACTTGGTCCGGAACATCGAGGCGCACGCCGCGGCCATCGGATTGGGTGGTCCCGGGTCCAGGCCCGGTGGACCCAAGGAGCGCTGTCGCGGTGCGCCGGACTGGATGAAGCTTGTCGCCGAAAAGCGTGAAGCGGCACGGAATGCGTCGCAAGGCGTGCAGTGGCCCGAAGCGTCGTCGGCTAGGCCCGCACCGCCGGTGGCTGCTGGCGCCTACGCCCTGGGTGAGGACGATGTGCAGTTGCTGCTTGAACCGGCCCGCGTCCGGCGGGCACGCCGGCGGGTCTTTCCGGCCGCGCATCCCCTGGCGGCGCTCGCATCGTGCGCCGGGTGCGCCGTGGCGATTCTTTGCCGTACGCGCTTTGTGCGCACCGCCGCGGCGTTTCGTGCCTGAGCTTCGTGCCGGTTACGACTGGGGGGCCGGTTTGTGAAGGTCCGATTGGTGGCCATCGACCTCGACGGCACGGTGTTGCGCGGAAACGGAGTGATCAGTCGCGCGACGCGCAAGGCGCTTACCATGGCGCGCCGCCACGGCGCCGTCGTCTGTGTGGCGACCGGCCGCGCGCCGCTGGGCGCACGCAACTATGCTCGGATCCTGCGCGCCCACGGACCGTTGATCTGCCTGGACGGCGCCCTCGCCTTCGTCGGTACGCGGGCACTCGTGGATCGGCCGATCGCGCATGATCAGGCGGTGGCCGCCGCGCGGATCGCGGCCGGACTGGGCGGCGGGTGGATCGCGCTGACCAAGGAGGGCCGGGTCCACGGTGGTCCCTCACGCCGCCCGCCCCAGGCATCCCTTGGCCAGGTGCTGCGCCACCCGGGACGCTCGCTGCGTTTTTTGCGCAGTGTCTGGCGGGAGGCGCACTACTTCAGTGACGTGGTGCCGCGGGTGCCGGTGTATAAGCTGCTGCTGTGGGCGCCGGGCGGGGCGGCCCGTGAGGCCCTGGAGCGCGATGTGCGCAAGTTGGACGTGCATATCCCGTCCGGTCCTGGTAGCACGATGGAGGTGGTGGCCCCGGGTGTGAGCAAGGGTCATGCGTTGGAGTTGGTGGCACGCGAACTCGGCGTCGACCGTGCGGATGTGCTCGCGTTCGGGGATGCGCGCAACGACGTGGAGATGCTCGCATATGCCGGTCACGGGGTCGCGATGGGCGGCGCGCCACCGGAACTGTTGGCGGTGGCGGACGCCCAGACGGCCGGGGTGCAGCAGGATGGCCTCGCGCGCGCCCTGCGACGGTTGCTCCCCGATTCGCGGCCGGTGCCCCCCGGCGGAGGACGGCGGCGCCCGATCCCTTGAGCGGGCGGGTTGACCCCGTCGGAGCGCCGTGCCATCCTGGCGTCGCTGTGCCAGGGTTCGCGGGCCCATGTGGGGCGGAACGGTGGTGGGCTGTGGCGAGATCGCTGGTGATCGTGGAATCCCCCGCCAAGGCGCGGACCATCGAGCGCTTTCTCGGACGGGGCTATGAGGTGGCGGCCTCGATGGGGCATGTGCGGGACCTGCCCCGCAGCCAGTTGGGCGTCGATGTCGCACAGGGCTTCGTGCCCAAGTACATTACCATCCGCGGCAAGGGCGCCGTGATCGCCGGCCTGAAACAGAAGGCCCGCAAAGCGCAGCGCGTACTGCTGGCCACCGACCCGGACCGGGAGGGCGAGGCGATCTCCTGGCATCTCTGCCATGCCCTGGGGGTTTCGCCCGACGAAAAGCGGCGTATCACCTTTCACGAGATCACCCGCGACGCGGTGCGCCGCGCTTTGGCCGAACCGCGCCCGGTGGACCGACGCTTGGTCGACGCCCAGCAGGCACGCCGCGTGGTGGACCGGCTGGTCGGCTATCAACTGAGTCCGCTGCTGTGGCGCAAGGTGCGCGGCGGCCTGTCGGCCGGACGCGTCCAGTCGGTCGCGGTGCGGCTTATCTGCGACCGGGAGGCGGAGATCCGCGAATTCCGGGCGGAGGAGTATTGGACGATCGCCGCCCGGCTGTCCCACGGGGGCCAGGCGTTCACCGCCCGTTACCATGGCCGGGACGGTCGGCGGCAGGTCCTGGAGAACGCCGCCGCGGTGCAGTCGGTCGTGGCGGGGGTCGGGCAGGGGCCTTTGACCGTGCGGCGCGTCCAGCGCCGGGAGCGCCGCCGCAATCCCGCGCCGCCCTTCACCACGGCGGCGCTGCAGCAGGAGGCGGCCCGCAAGCTGAACCTGCCGGTGCGGCGCACCATGCGACTGGCGCAGGAGTTGTATGAAGGGCTGGACGTCGGAGGCGAGCACATCGGCCTGATCACCTATATGCGCACGGATTCCGTCCGTGTGGCGGCCGAGGCCGTGGGTGACGCCGCCACCTTCGTCCGTGGCCGCTGGGGTGACGCCTATGCCGCTCCGAAGGAGGGCCGCGCCGCCGAGGGGGCGCAGGATGCGCATGAGGCGATCCGGCCGACCGGGGTGACGCGCACGCCGGAGTCCCTGAGCGGCAAGATCGGGCGCGATCACCTGCGGCTGTACCGCCTCATTTGGGAGCGCTTCGTCGCCAGCCAGATGGCGCCGGCGGTTTTCGACACGGTGAGCGTGGAACTCGACGCACCGGAGCGTCACGGCTTTCGCGCCAGCGGCTCGACGGTGAAGTTCCCGGGCTTCATGGTGCTGTACGTGGAGGGGCGGGACGTGGCGCCCGGCTCCGGCCGAGCCGACGAGGGCGAGGAAGAGGACGCCGAGGGGGCCGATCGCCGGCTGCCGCAACTTGCCGAAGGCGACCGGCCGGTCCTGCAGGGTCTCGAGCCGGGCCAGCACTTCACGGAACCGCCCCCCCGCTACAGCGAGGCGATGCTGGTGCGCACTCTGGAAGAAAAAGGGATCGGCCGGCCGTCGACCTACGCCACGATCATCGAGACGATCGAGGCGCGGGGCTATGTGGAAAAGGACCAGCGCCGCTTTGTGCCCACCGAACTCGGAGAGATCGTCACCGATTTGCTGCGCGAGCACTTCCCCCAGATCGTGGACGTCACATTCACCGCCGCCATGGAGCGCGACCTGGACCGCATCGAGACGGAGGACCTGGATTGGCGCCATGTCGTCGGTCGCTTCTACACCCCCTTCGAGCAGGCGCTGCATGCCGCCGAGGACGCCATCGGTCAGGTCAACCTTCCGGAGGAGACCAGCGACGAGACCTGCCCCGAATGCGGCCGCCCCATGCTGGTCAAGCGCGGGCGCTTCGGGCCGTTTCTCGCCTGCTCGGGCTATCCCGAGTGCAAGACGACGGCCCCGCTCCTGGAGCGGACCGGGGTCGGTTGTCCCAAGTGCGGCACCGGAGAGATCGTCGTGCGCCGCAGCCGCAAGGGACGCACCTTCTACGGTTGCCGCCGCTATCCCGAGTGCGACTACGTGCTGTGGGCGCGTCCGGTCGGCGTCTGCCCGGTCTGCGGTCAGCCGCTGGTGGAAAAGCGTGGGCGGCAGGGAGCCCACTGGCGCCAGTGCACCAACACCGACTGCGATTACCGGGACGGGATGGGCGGGCAGGCGGCCGATGGCGACACCGCGGTGGGTGGGGCCGGACGGGCTGGTTGGACGTGACGCTCGGGGAGGCGCTGGAGGCGTTCGACGGCCATCTGGCGGTCGCCGGCCGGGCGGTGCAGACGCGCCGTGCCTACCGCGCCGACCTGGCCGCCTTTTTCGCCTGGGCCCGCGCACAGGGGGCCCCCGACCTGGACGGCTTCGACCGCGATGGCCGGCGGCACGTGCGCGGGCACCTTGCGGCCATGGCCGGGTCCGGCCGTGCCGGTGCGAGCGTGGCGCGGCGTCTGGCGGCGGTGCGCACCTTTTCCGCCTACGCGCTCGCCCGCGGCTGGTGGACGGTCGATCCGACCGCCGGTCTGCGCGGTCCGCGCACGAGTCGCCCGCTGCCGCAGGTGTTGCGTGCGGTCCAGGCGGCGGCGCTGGTGGAGGCCGATCCGCCGCCGCCCGCGTTACGGGCCACTGGGCGGGCGGCTGGAACCGCCGCCGCCCGCGCGCTACGCGACCGGGCGGCGCTTGAGGTGTTGTATGGGGCGGGCCTGCGCGTTGGCGAGCTTTGCGGCCTGGACCTGGAGGACGTGGACCTGGATGCCGGCTGGGTGCGGGTGCGGGGAAAGGGGGGGCGGGAGCGGTTGGCCCCCCTGGGGGAGCCGGCGGCCGACGCCCTGGGCGAGTGGTTGTGCGCCGGCCGCCCGCGCTTGTGGCGCTCCGCCGCGGGCCCGGCGGTCTTTTGCAACGCGCGGGGCGGGCGGCTCTCCCAACGGTCCGTGCGCACGCTGGTCGGCGTGCGGGCGGCGGCCGTCGGTGCGGGCGTCCGGACCACACCGCATACGCTGAGGCACTCCTTCGCCACCCACCTGCTGGACGGTGGCGCGGACCTACGCGTCGTGCAGGAGTTGCTCGGCCACGCGCGCCTGGCGACGACGCAGATCTATACCCACCTCACCGCAGAGCGGATGCGCTCGGCTTATGCCCGGGCGCACCCGCGGGCGTGAGGCCGCCGCGGGACCCTACGGTCCGGCCGGCCGCTTGGGTGCGCAACGGGAGCAGACACCACGCATTTGCAACTCGTGATCCACCGGGGTGTGGCCATAGGCCTCCTGCAGCCGTACCAATGCCTCCTCCATCGCCCGCAGGCGCTCTCCGCGCACCAGGGTGTCCTGGCCACAGGCGACGCAGCGCAGGTGGTGGTGGTGGCCCGCGTCGCGGGCGGTGCACAGCCGGTAGGCCAGGGTCCCCCGCGCGTCCTGGGTGCGTTCCAGCAGGCCCCTTTCGCGCAACTGCCGCAGGGTGCGAAAGACGGTCGCCCGCCCCAGGTCTGGATGGTCGGCGCGGATGCGCTGCCAGAGGAGGTCGGGGCGGAACGGGCGGTCGTCCGGAATGGCCTGGAGCACGATGCGGCGCCGGGCCGTCCATGGACCGTCCAGATGGGCGAACCGCTGTTGTCCGGACTGGATCGGGTCGGACGCCTGGTCCTTGCGCATGGCCTGCGGTGGGCCGTCCGACGCCCCTTGGGCGCTGGCTCGACCGCACCTTCCTCCCGTTCTCATCTGTGGCGTCGGGTACCGGGGCGGCTCGCCGCGCGGGGCTTCAGCCGCGAGACCCCGAGGGCGGAGATGGCGCCATCGGGCGGGTGGCGCGCCGGGTTTCGCTCCAAAGCGAGGTGGCGCCGATACCCGCCACCACTCCGACGGCCAGGACGAAGCCGATGCCGATGTGGTGCAGGTTGTGGACCTCAAGCGGCGTGATCACCGAGAGGCTGGCCGGACGGGGGGCCAGCAGGACCAGGGCCCCCGCGGCGATGAATGCCAGGCCGCCATAGGCAAGTGTTCTGCCCGCCACCCGGGTGGCGATGGCCCGGCCCGCGTCCTCGCCAAGCCCGCGCCGGCGGCTCCAGCGCCCGAAGCAGGCGCCTGCGCCCGCTTGGACCAGCAGCGTGCCGATACCGAAGCAGAATCCGGGCGCCCAACCGAGGGCGGCGGAAGGCATCGCGGGCGCCAGCACGGTGTAGAGCACGGTGGCGAAGGCACCGAAGCCCCAGCCGGCGATGAAGCCATGCAGCGCGGCGAGCGGCAGGGGCACGGGGTGCCCCTGCGCGGACGGCGGAGCGGCGGCGCGGTCCGCGCGGCGGCGCAGGATGTGCCGGCCCGCCAGGGCCATGGCGGTGCCGGCCACCACATACACGACGCCCTGCACCGGCGGCGCCTGCATCCAGCGGGCCAGGGCGAGGTAGGAGAGTTCGCTGGCCGCCGCCCGTTGCAGGGTGAAGGCGGTCGAAAAGACCACGCCGGCCACGAGTCCGCGCCGGGTCGAATAGCTGCCGATGGCATAGCTGAAGGTGATCGGCCAGGTGTGCTCGTCCGGGGTCACCCCGTGCAGCACCCCGAGGGCGAGGGCCGTCAGTAGCGCCAACCCCAGCGGCAGGTGCGCCGATGGTTGCCAGAGGCTCAAACCGAGCATACGTCTGCCTTCTGTCATGATCCGCCATGATCCGCCGACGCTCCCGCGCCGCTGGCGGCGGGTGCGTCGGCAGATGGATGAGACGGAGTATCAGTTGGTGCGGCCGAAACGTCAAGCGTGTCCACTAGCGTCGGCTAAAGCCGACGGCTTGTTCACCCGAATCGGCGGACGTTAGGCCGGTGGACGTCGGCTCGCCGGGGTAGGATGTACCCACCCCGGCAAGGACAGGAGCGATCCGGAGCCATGTGCCCACAGCGGTTGTCCGGCAAGCCGGTGCCTCTGGGCGGCGTCTCCTGTCCGTGTGTCTCATGCCCTGGAGCGGCGACCGATCACGGGGCTATGTCGAAATATGTCGAACGAAACTGGCTGCTTCTGCCTTGTCAGCGGGCGGCAGAATGTCGTTATTTAACGCTTGACGCGATGCTGCGACAAGCGCCACGGATGGCCGCATAGCTCCTGTCTTTCCGAAACGGCAAAACCGTCGCAAGACGGTGACGCAAAGCCACGGGCCCCACGGGGGTAGCCGGGCTGCCGAAGAAGAGGTGGTGCGAAAGCGCCCCTTTTTCCGAGGAGACTACTTCGGAGATCGGGCGTTTTTCTGTTTTCCGGAGCACACCTGCGACAGGGAGGCGACGGCCGGTGGTGGGCGGCATCTTCGGATCCCCTGGACAACGGGCGCTGGAAGGTCGGTTGGCGCAAGTGATCGCGGGCCGAACCGTCCTGTCCGACCAACTGGCCAATCTCGACACCCCCGGTTTCCGGGCTCAGGGTGCGGCCGCGTTTGCGGCGACCCTCGCCGCCCGGCTGCAGGCCCAAATGGGCGGCACGGCGCCTGAGCCGCCTTCTGCCTCCGGGGTGGTGCCGACTGCGGGCCCTATGCTGCTGGCCGGGGGTGGAGGCGCGACTACCGTACCCGCGCCAGTGGGTGTCACGGGTTCCGCGACGGGGGTCGTGACGCCCAACGGCAACGGGATGGACTTCGAGGCGCTGATGGCCCACCTGGCGCAGAACGGACTGGACTACCAGGCCGTCAGCCGCCAGTTGCAACTCGCCTACACCAATCTGCGCGAAGCCATCGACGCGGGGGGGGCCTAGCCCTTGTTGTTCGCCGCCCTGGACAGCAGCGCCTCCGGTTTGACCGCCGAGCGATTGCGCATGGACGTGATCTCGCAGAACCTCGCCAACGTTCAGACCACGCGCACGGCGGGCGGAGGGCCCTTCCGCCGACAGATGGTCGAGTTCATGGCCCTGCCGCTTTCGGCGCAGTCTCCGGGCGGGGTGGTCGTCTCGGCCATCGTGAGCGATCCCGGCCCCCTGCCGTTGCGCTACGCCCCCGGGACACCGGGGGCCAACGCGCAGGGATACGTGCGCATGCCGAACGTCAATGTGACCTCGTCGATGGTCGACCTGTTAGCGGCCAGCCGGGCCTATGACGCGAATGCGACGGCCTTTTCGGACTTCGTGAAGCAGGGCCGCGCCGCCATGCGCATCTGAACGCCGTCGTGCCGCTTGTGGGAGGTCGACCTCGATGGCCATCGCGCCGATTCCGCCGCATGTCCCCAGTACCACGGCCGCCGCCACCGGCACCACTGCGGCCGGCGGCGGGCACGGTTCCAGTCCGGGCTTCGGACAGATGCTGTCCCAGGTCCTCAACGGGCTGAATCAGGGCCAGGTGGCCGCGGACCACGCCGCCCAGGGGTTGGCCAGCGGCGGCACGGCCGGAATCACCACGGCGATCATTGCGGCCCAGAAGGCGGACCTCAGTCTGCAGTTGGCCATCGAGGTGCGCAATCGCGCGATCGGCGCCTACCAGCAACTCATGCAGATGCAGGTGTAACCGAGGCGGAGGCGGGTAGGAGATGGCTAGTACGCCGCCGGCGGGTGGGTCGAGTGGTTTGGCGGACACCTGGACATCACTTCAGGCGCAGTGGGGCCGACTGCAGGTGGGGCAGCGCCGTACGGTGATCGGCGCGGCCGTCGCCGTCCTGGCCGCCGTCGGCGTCTGGGCGGCGGTCGCCAACCGGCGGCCGGCGCTGGTGCCGCTTTATACCCACGTTCCGGCCCAGAGCGCGGCCGCGATCGTGGCGCGGCTGCATCAGGCAAAGGTGCCTTACCAACTGGCCGCCAATGGCGCCACCATCCTCGTGCCCAAGACCGAGGTCGCTCCCATGCGGTTACAGATGGCCGCCGCGGGATTGCCCAAGAGCGGCACGGTCGGTTTGGGCTCTGTCCTGTCGCTTCCGTTCGGTGCCACGAGCTTCACCCGCCATGTCGCGTACCTGCAGGGCCTGCAGGGAGAACTTGCGGCCACGATCGATCAGTTGCGCGGTGTGCGTTCCAGCCGGGTACAGATCGTGTTGCCGCGGCGTTCCACCTTCGCCACCAGCGGCGGTGCCGCCTCGGCCGCCGTCTTGGTGCGGTTGCAGCCGGGGGTCAGTTTGGCGCCGGGCCAGGTCGGGGCCATCGCCCATCTGGTGGCGTCCAGCGTTCCCGGGTTGCAGCCGCAGGCCGTCACGGTGATCGACCAGCACGGGACCATCCTGTGGGCGCAGGGCGGCGGCAACGGTTCGACCGGCGGTGTCGCCGGCGGTCCGGCCGCGCTGGCGCAGAATGATCTGGCGGTCCGCCACCGCCTGGACACGCAACTGCAGACGGGCCTGGTGCAGTTGCTGGACCAGGTGTTCGGCGCGGGCAACGTGGTCGCTCATGTGCACGCGCAGATGAGCTTTAACAGCGGCACCCTGGACCGCACCATCTTCCTGCCCAAGGGCTCGGGCCCTGCGGTGGTGCGCAGCATGCAGCAGTTGAAGCAGACGGTGGTCGGCAACGGGGCTGCAGCCGCCGTGCCCGGTACGGCGACCAACAGCTTTCCCACCTACACCGCCGGTGCGGGGGGCGGCAAGACCTCCTCGAGCTCGAACCAATTGACGCAGAACTTCGATGTCGGCAGCGAGACGCAGCGCACGATCGTCGCACCGGGGACCGTCTCGCGGCTGTCTGTGGCGGTGGTCGTCAACCGCAAGCTGACGGCCGCGCAATTGGCTCTGGTCCGCTCCACGGTGCAGTCCGCCGTCGGCGCGAGCGCGGCGCGGCATGATCAGATCACCGTGGTCGGCATGCCCTTTCAGCAGGCGCTCCTCCACAGTTTCAGCGGCGCCGCGGCAGGTGCCGCCGCCCCGGCGCTGCCGCAGACGGCGTGGATCGCCGCCGCCGTGTTGGGGTTGCTGTTGCTGACGGTGATCGTGCTCCTGCTGCTGCGCCGGCGCCGGGAGGTCGAGCCGGGTCTGGACGGCTCTATGTCCGAGACGTTGGCCCCCGGCCTCACGCTGACCCGCGGGGTCGAGGGCGGTTCGGATCCGCTCGCGGCGGCGCTGGCCACGGCGCAGGCCCACCGCGACCGGCTGCAGGGCACCCTGCGCGAGCGGCCGGCGGATGTGGCCCGCGTCATCCGGGTCTGGCTGGCTCAGGACGACTGAGTCCTTGCGGACCGGTCGGGGTGTGGGCGTGGGCGCGGTCAGAAGGGGGCCGGTGCTGTGGCGGCGGTGGAGACGGACGTGGCGCAGGGTTTGGCCTCGGGGGCGCCCGGGGTCTCGGCGGTGCCGGCCAGTGGACGTGAAAAGGCGGCGATCCTCCTGGTCTCGCTGGGACAGGACTTCGCGGCGGATGTCTTTCGCCATCTGAAAGAGGAGGAGATCGAGCAGATCACCCTGCAAATCGCGGCCGTGCGCAAGGTGGAGCCCGAGCAGCAGGCCGGCATCATCGAGGAATGCCGCCAGATGCTCTTGGCCAATGAGTATATCGAGCAGGGCGGCATCGAGTACGCGCGGGAGGTGCTGGAAAAGGCGATCGGGCCCAGTCGCGCGGCGGATGTTCTGGCGCGCTTGACGGCCACGTTGCTGGTGCGGCCGTTCGAGTTCGCCCGCCGCAGCGATCCCGCCCAGGTGCTGACCTTCCTCCAGGGGGAGCACCCCCAGACGATCGCCCTCGTGCTCGCCTACCTGAACCCGGATCAGTCGGCCGCCGTCCTGGGCGCGCTGGAAGCGGACCGGCAGATTGATGTGGTCCGGCGTCTGGCCCTGATGGATACGACCTCGCCGGATGTGGTCAAGGAAGTCGAGCGTGTCCTGGAGCGCAAGTTCGCCACGCTGGTGACCGGCGGCCAGTCGCGGGCCGGCGGTGTGGAGATGGCCGTCGCGGTGCTCAACGGCGCCGACCGCAGCACCGAAAAGCGCATCCTCCTGGCGCTGGAGACGGAGGATCCCGAGTTGGCCCAGGAATTGCGGAGGCGGATGTTCGTCTTTGACGACATCGTCCACCTCGATGACCGTTCCCTGCAGCGCGCACTGCGCGAGGTGGACCTCGCCACCGACATGCCTCTGGCCCTGAAGGTGGCCAGTGCCGACGTCAAGGCCAAGATCATGAAAAACGTCAGCAAGCGCCAGGGCGACGTTCTCACAGAGGCCATGGAGTTTCTCGGGCCGGTCCGTCTGCGCGAGGTCGAGGATGCCCAGCAACGCATCGTCGGGGTCATCCGCCGCTTGGAGGACGAGGGCGAGATCGTGATCTCGCGGGGCGGGGTGGATGAAGTTGTGGTCTGATCGCGCCGGAGCGGGCACCGCTCGCCCGCTACGCTGGGACGCGTTGACTGGCGCCGCGGCCGAACCAGCGGGCAACGCCTCCGTGGAGCCGGCCGCCTCCGCGGCACAGCGGGCCGCCGAGAGCGTGGCGTCCGCGCGCGCTGAGGCGGAGGCGCTGCTTGAGGCCGCCTGCGTCCAGT
>JAJZXK010000058.1 GCA_021806565.1 Bacillota bacterium
TGCCGCCTCCAGTCTCGCGGCCAGCCGCTTGCCCAGCACCCAACCCACGCGCAAGGGCAACTCGCAGACGAAGGAGGGGCTGCGTTCAGACGTTCTTCTGGTTTTCGATGTACTGCTTGATGACCGCGAGCGGTGCGCCTCCCACCGTCGCGACGAAGTAGCTGTTGGTCCAGAGGGTCGGCAGCCGGCTTCGTAGGCGCGGAAACTCAGCTCGCAGCAGGTGTGAGGACCGGCCCTTGAGCAGTCGCACCAGCCGGTGGATACCAAACTGCGGGTCCACCTCGACCAGCAGATGGACGTGGTCGGGCATGACCTCCATCTCGATCACGGTCCCGCTCTGTTCTGCGACCATCCAACGGACGATGGTCTTGAGGCGTTCATCGACGCCCTCCACAAGCACCTTGCGTCGGTACTTGGGACACCACACCACATGGTACTTGCAGGAGAACACCACATTGCGGTTGGACCGCAGCACCACCCGCATGTTCGCATTATACCGCTCTCCGATGCCTATTGCAAGAAATGGGTCGACCCGAGGCAACGGCGCGGCTCACCCCACGGCTGAAGCCGGGAGCTTGCGCCGCGATCTCGGTCAGATCCATGCTCATACACTACCACAGACCGTGTGTTCGCACATCCGAAGGGAGGGCGCCGGGGTTCCCGGGATCCGCGCAGCGTTTCCGAGCCCGTCCCCCGTCCGCTCCACAGACCGCCACCGCCGGTCTGATGGACGCTCCAGGCGGCGTTCACGCCCCGGTCCAGGACGGCGGCGCACCTCCCACACGCCAGGGAGGCCACCGCACGCCGCAGGCGCGGCAACGCCTGCCGGCCGGGTGGGAGCGTCCGATCTGGACGAAGGCCGGACCGTACCGCCGCACCTGTGTTGCACTTGCCGTCCGTGCCGAGCGCAACGGACGTCCAGGGGCGCGTCCTTCCTGGCCAGGGTGCGTCGGCCATGGGTCCTACCACGCACCGGAGCCGCCGATCCGGCGCGCCGCCGCGTGTCGGTCGGGTTTCGGCTGGGGGCCGCGCCCCTCCGATCATGCCTTGCGGGCCGCCTTCAGTGCCTTCTCCGCGCCCGCTCCGCCCCGGCGGCCCTACGAGCGCGCCGGGTGGACCCAGCCAATTCTCAGGGGAAAAGCACCCGTTTTGGTTGATGTTACCGCAGAAGTCGAACTCCGCCAATGCAGGGGATCCTAGGCGGCCGTGGAAGCAGCCCTCCAACGAGTCGAGTGGTGTCGCAATCCGCCGAATCGACCCAGCGCAGTTTCGTGCCGCCAGGAAGGCGGCGCGGACAAGGGGCGGCGGTACAGGGGCGCAGGCCGACTGCGGACGACTCCGGCCAAGCACCCGCCCCCTTGCCGATCATCCGTCAGCGCCAGGAAAGGAGTCCTCGCGTGCACAAGCGCCGCCTCCATGCGCCCGCGATCCTTGCCGCCACTCTGCTGGGCGGCATCGCCGTCGCCGCCCCATCCGCCGCCGCGGCCGCCGCCCCCGCTCCCGCCGCGTCCGCCACCGCCATCGACTATGCGGCCCGGCACCTCCGGGTTGGAACCGCCAGTATCGCTGGCCATATTCTCAACCAGACCCTCCGGGATTGGGGGACGGCCGTCCCCGTCAGCGGCGGGCGCGTCACCAAGACGGACGTGCAGGCCGTGGGTCAAACCGCGAGCAGCGTCGGATACAGCGGCGGCAGCCTGTCCACCGAACTCGCGGTCATCGGTTACGGCTCCCGCGCCGAGCGGCTGCAGATTTATGACGGTGGACCGCAGGTCGCCGCCCTGCAGCGCGCCCTCCACCGTAGCGGCAGTCCGGTCGCGCCCAGCGGCAGCTTCGGTCCGGCGACGGCGGCAGCCGTCCGGGCCTTCCAACAGCAACACGGACTGCGCGTCAGCGGCAGCATCAGCCTCTGGCGCGTGGAACGCATCCTTGGCGCCAACTTCGTCGTCCCGGCGCAGCCCCGGCCCGCGGCCGGCGTGGCCACGCCCCGGGCCGGCAGCGAGCTACCGGCCAAGCTCAAGGCGGTGATCGCCTTGGCCCTACAGCAGGTCGGAAAGCCCTATGTGTGGGGCGGCGCCGGTCCGGCGGCCTTCGACTGCAGCGGGCTCATCGAATATACCTTCGGGCGCGCTGCGGGGGTCGCCCTGCCCCATGCCAGCACACTGCAATGGGATCGGGCCGCTGCGGTGGCCCCAGGCCAACTCCACCGCGGGGACCTTGTCTTTTTCAACACCGACGGGGCGGGTCCGACCCACGTCGGCATCTACCTCGGCGGCGTCGCCAAGGACTTCGTCGACGCCACCAACCCGACCGGCGGCGTGCGCATCGATTCGCTGCTCAGCGCGTACTGGGCCCAGCACTATGTGGGTGCCCGCCAATTGCTGCCGAGTTGAGGCGCGACCGAACGTGAGCCTGGAGGGGCCGCCGCCGTCCGCGCTCGGGCCCCCCGCATGCCTGCGGCAGACAACGCGGTGGCTCCGAGCGTGCCAGATCGGTCAGCGCGGCCCCTGCGCCACCCGGCAGAAGGTGCGCTTGCCGGCCCGCACCAGCGTCCCCGGCACCGGCGTCACCCTCGCCGCCGGGTCGCGGATGCCGACGCCGTCTATTTCCACCGCACCTTGGCGCACGAGGCGCCGCGCCTCGCTGCGCGAGGGGACCAGTTGCAGATCCGCCAGCAGATCGATCACAGTGCCCTGCCACTGCGACGCCAGGTCCCGTTCCGGAACGTCCTTTGGCACCCCGCCCTCTGAGAACACGCGCACAAACGTCGCCTGCGCCGCGTCGGCGGCCGCCGCGCCGTGGTACAGGGTGACCACCGCTTGCGCAAGCCGCAACTTGACATCGCGGGGGTGAAGCCGGCCGCTTGCCACCCCCGCGAGCTGCTCGGCGACCTCCGATTCCGGCAGGCGGGTGCAGAGCAGGAAAAAGGTCTCCATCTGTGCGTCCGGCAGCGACATCAGCTTGCCGAACATTTCGTCGGCGGCATCGGTGATCCCGACGTAGTTGCCCAGGGACTTACTCATCTTCTGAACACCGTCGAGTCCGACCAGCAGCGGCATCAGTACGAGCACCTGCGGCTGCTGCCCGTAATCGCGCTGCACCTCGCGGCCCATCGCGAGATTGAAGGTCTGGTCCGTGCCGCCGAGTTCCACGTCCGCCCGCAGGGCCACGGAGTCGTACGCCTGCATCAGGGCGTAGAAGAACTCGTGCAGGTGGATCGGGCGGTTCTGGCGGAAGCGGTTGGCGAAGTCGTCCCGCTCCAACAGCCGCGCCACGGTGGTGCGGGAGGCCAACCCCAGCACATCGGCGAAGCGTAGGGGCTCCAGCCATTCGCTGTTGAAATGCACCTGGGTGCGCTGCGGGTCCAGGATGCGGTGCAGTTGCTCCACATACGTCTGAGCGTGGCGGGCGACCTCGTCGCGGTCCAGTTGGCGGCGCGGACCTGCCTTGCCCGACGGATCCCCAACGCGGCCGGTGAAGTCACCGATCACGATGTCGACGATGTGGCCCATGTCCTGGAAATCGCGCGCCTTGCGCAGGACGACCGTATGGCCCAGGTGGATGTCCGGCGCCGTCGGGTCCAGCCCGAGCTTGACCCGCAACGGCCGGCCCGCCGCCGCCCTCAGCCGGGCCCGCAGATCCTCCGCCGAAACCACCCGGTCGGCCCCGCGGCACAGCCGCGCCACGACCTCGTCCAACCGCGCCTCGTCCGCCCCGGCCCCCTCCATCCCGGACGCCCCTCCCTGCTACGCACGCCAACCATTTGTTGACCCTCCGGGTCCCCGGGTGCAGCCGCCCTCGTACCGCCCCGGTCGCGGCGCCTTCCCCGAGGACCGGCCACCGTCACCCACCATCCTTGCTCCGCGGCGGCGGCACCCCGGCATCGCTCCACAACTGGGCCACGGCCGCACGGCCGATGTCCCGGTGACGATACCACAGCGCCGAGACCCGGCCGCTCAGCAACCCCAACAGGACCACGTCGACGCTCAGCCCCTGCGCCGCGCCCACCCCGGCCGCCGGCAGACCACCGACCAGCCAGGGGACGGCCAACTGCCGTAGCGCCACCGCCGCCGCCCAGAAGATGAGCGGACCGATCCCACCGCGCTGGATGTAGTCACGGCGCTCGGGGTCGTAGTAAACGCGGGCCAACACCCCCTGGGCGACACCGAGCGCGCCGCTGGCCGCCAAGAGCAGTAGCGGTGCGCCCAAGGGTAGTCCGGCCGCGAGTCCCTGACGTGCGGCCAAGCCGGCGAGCACCGCGTAGACCACCGGCGACAGGAGCAGCGCCGCGAGGTTGAGGCGCCGAGTGCGCAACTGGCCGATCAGGGCCAGAGGCACGAACGCCAGCGCCAGCCACAGGTGGGCATGGGCTCGCACGGCGTCAAGCACCGCGGACAGCGCAACCACCCGCTCCAGCGCCGGCACAGAACCCCGCTCGGTCCGGGGCCATGATCACGGGACGCGCCCCTTCCGGCCGGACGGCGCCAACACGGCCGCGCCCCTTTGGTCCTGACCGTGCAGCGATTCGAGGCTCCCGCTCAAAACTCCTGGGGATTGGGCATCTCAGACAACCTGGGCAGCAAGTGGCGCCACCAGCGGACAAGGCCCGACCCGTGGGGTGGCGAAGCATCAGAAGGCCGGAACCAGCCATCCGTCACGGTCGTCCAAGGTGCGACAAACGGCAGGGGGCTGCATCGGCCGGATCCGCCTGTGCTATCATCCGCCCGGCCGTGCCCGCCACACGGGCGGTCGCACCGGCGGCCGCAGGTGCGAAGGTGCTGACGGAGACAGCGTGCGGCGCTGAGCCCGCCGGCCAACCGCTTCGGCCGACCATTTCCGCAGGAGGGAGCGGATCGCCCATGCCGCGACACGCGCCGCGTCGGGTGCGGCGCAGTGCCCAGAGCAGCACCCCGAACGCACGCCCGGCCGGCACCCGCCTCCGTTGGGGGCGATTGCTGGCCTCGGTAGCCGCGTTGGTGTCGGTCATCGTACTCGCGGCCGTCGCCGACATCTTTTATCGCGCCGTATCCACGATGCCCAACCTGTCATCTCCCACCAATGTGGTGGGCATGTCGTCCATGATTTACGACCGCAAGGGCAAGTTGGTCACCGCCGTTCCGAGCCCCTACGACCGCCAGCCGGTCAAGATCAGCCAGATCCCGAAGCTCCTCCAGCAAGCCGTCATCGCCACCGAGGACCGCACCTTCTACAGCAATCCCGGTATCAGCATCCGCGGCATCATGAGGGCCCTGTTCATCGACGTCTTCACCAACCAGGGCCTGCAGGGTGCGAGCACCATCACCCAGCAACTGGCCAACAACCTCTATCTCACCCGCCACGACACCCTGACGCGCAAGCTGAAGCAGGCCATCCTCGCCCTGGAGCTCAACCGCCGGTACACCAAGCCGCAGATCCTCGACATGTACCTCAACGAGGTCGACCTCGGGCAGCACGCATACGGCGTCAAGGCCGCCTCCCAGGTGTACTTCGACCAGACCAACCTTGCCAAGCTGACCCTGCCCCAGATGGCGCTGCTGGCGGGACTGCCCAACGCGCCGACCGCCCTGGACCCCATGTACCACCCAAAGGCCGCCCTGAACCGCCGCAACGTCGTGCTCCAGAGCATGCTCAGCCAGCACTACATCACCTCCGCCCAAGCCAAGAGCGCCGAGGCGGCCCCCCTGGGACTGCATCCCGGCCCACAGCTGGCCGTCTCTTCGTATCCTGATCCGTGGTACATCGACGCGGTCATCCAGACGCTTGAGTCCCCCCCGTACAACCTGACCCCGCAGCAGGTGGCCTACGGCGGCCTGCACATCTACACCGCCCTGCACCCGAGCGTCGAAACGGCCGCCGTCGCGGCCGTCAAGAAGGTGCTCGCGCCGTTCCCCGACACCGGGTCCAATCCGATGCAGGCTGCGGAAGCGGTCATCAACCAGCAGAACGGCGACGTGATCGCCATCGTCGGCGGGCGCAAGCACACCACGGCCCTGGGCTTCGACCGCGCCCTGCAGGCCCAGCGCCAGCCGGGGTCGTCCATCAAGCCCATCGTCGACTATATCCCCGCGCTCGCCGCCGGCTATACAGCAGGCACCACCGTGGACGACGCGGTCCACGTCTACCAGAGCCCTGGAGCACCTCTGTATGTTCCCAAAGATTACCAGTTGCCCTACTACGGCCTGACCACCTTCGACGAGGCGCTGCGCCGCTCCGTCAATACCGTCGCCGTTCAGGTGCTGCACCGCGTCGGCGTCCAGACCGGCCTGCGCAACGCCCAGCGCATGGGGCTGCCGCTGACCAGCAAAGACGCGCACCTCGCCCTGGCACTGGGGGGCACCGTCGACTGCTGCAGCCCGCTGAACATGGCGGACGCCTACGCCACCATCGCCAACGGCGGGTTGCACGTCGCGCCGCGCATCATCACCAAGGTCGTCGGCCCCAACGGCCGCGTGCTCTTCCACAACGCCCCGCAATACAAGCGGGTCATCAGTCCCCAGGTCGCGTACGTGATGACGAAGATGTTGGAGACGGTCACCCAGCCACAACCGAACGTCGGCTGGAACGTGGTCAGCGGGCCCTATGACTCCAACTGGGGTACCGGCTATGACGGCGCCGTGCACGACAATGTGCCCGGTTGGCCGACGGCCGGCAAGACGGGCACCACCAACGGCAACCGCGACGCATGGTTCGTCGGCTACACACCGCTATACACCGCGGCCGCCTGGGTCGGCTACGACCAACCCAAGCCCACAGCCAACCTGTATGGGGGAACGTACGCCGGGCCGATCTTCCGCGCCACCCTGGCGGCGGCGGTGAGCGGCCACAAGGTGGTCCACTTCCAGCGCCCGCCCGGGGTCGTGCAGGCCCCCATCGACATCAAGGCGCCGGCTTGGACCGTCGCGTCTCCGAGTTCCCTGACACCCAAGCAATACATCCGCCAGGAGTGGTTCGTTGCCGGGACACAGCCCACCAAAGCCAACCCGCTCTGGGTGCAGCACCGCGTGGACTCCAAGAACCCGCAACTGCTGTGGCGAAGCGGCTGTCCGGGCCACCCCGTGACGCGCACCTTCCTCAACCGCACGCGGCTGGGTACCTCGTGGGCGCAGAAGATCGCAAGCGACCTGGGCTTCTCCGCGGCAAGCTGGCACCAGTTCATTCCGCTGGACATGCAGTTGGCGCCGCCGACGCACCACTGCGGCACCAGCGGCACGCCCTCGACATCCCCGGGCGGCGGCACCTGCCGTAGCGCTTGGTCCGTCTCGCTCGGCCGGCGCACGCTCATGCAACCGTCGGTTCTGTGCCTGCCCACCGGGAGCGCGGCGCAGATCACCTTCCGCTCCACCGACGGGCGCGTGCACCAGGTTCAGATCGCAGCCTTCGGACAAAGCGCCACGGTGCCGTCCACCGGGCAGCCGGTGTCCATCGGCTTCACCCCGCACCACAACGGGGAGACAGCCTTCGTCACCGACAACGGCATCATCGTCGGCCGGATTGCGGTGCAGTCGCCGTCCGCGTCGAGTTCGTCCAGTTCCTCAGGCTCGTCCTCGAGTTCCTCCACGTCCACGTCCACGTCCACGTCCACGTCCACGTCCACGTCCACGTCCACGCCGTCCTCCGGGTCCTCCTCCAGCACCTCCCACACCCAGCCGTCGCTGTTTGGCCCCTTTGCCGGCGGCAAGAACGGCGGCTGACGGGCCGCGGCTGTAGCCGCCTCGACCCGAAGACGCTAAACGAGAGGGGGACGGGCCCGTGCGGCCCGCCCCCCCTTTTTCGCACCCACCTGACATCCGCCGCCAAACGGGCGGCTCAGCCCTCCGGGGCGCGATCCCCCTCTGAAGGGTACCAGCGCAGCACCGGGCGCCGGGCGGCCGAGGCCTCGTCCACGCGGCCCACCGGGGTCTGCGTCGGGGCCTGGCGCACCGCCTCGGGATCGCGCTCCGCCAGGGCGACGATCTCACCGACGGCGGCCGCCAAAGCCTCGATGGCCTCGCGCGGCTCCGTCTCCGTCGGCTCGAACATCAGGGCCTCGGGCACGATCAGCGGAAAATACATCGTCGGGGCATGGAAGCCACGGTCCAGCAACGCCTTGCACAAGTCGAGCGCACGCAGGCCGTGCGGCGCCAGGGCCCGGCCGTCGGTCACCACCTCGTGCATACAGATGCGGTCATGGCTCGCCGGTAACCACGGACGCAGCAGGGCTGCAAGGTAGTTGGCCGCGAGCACCGCGTGGCCGGACACCTCGCGCAACCCGGAGCCGCCGTTGGCGCGGATGTACGCATAGGCGCGCACCAGCACCCCGAAGTTGCCGTGCAGGGCCCGCACGCGCCCGATGCTCTCCGGCCCGGGGTCGTCCCATGCGTAGCGAGGCCCCGCAACCGCCGGAACGTCCCGTCGGCGTACCAGGGGGCCGGGAAGGTAGGGCGAAAGCCGGCGGGTCACCCCGACGGGACCGGCACCCGGTCCCCCCATGCCATGGGGCGTGGAGAAGGTCTTGTGCAGGTTGAGGTGGCAAACGTCAAAACCCATGTCGGCCGGGCGCGCCCGGCCGACGATCGCATTGAGGTTCGCGCCGTCGTAATACAGCAGGCCGCCGGCCTGGTGCACCACCTGGGCGACCTCGCGCACCTCGCCCTCAAACAGGCCGAGTGTGTTCGGATTGGTCAGCATCAAGGCCGCAAGCCGGCCGTCGGCGTGGGCCCGCACCTGCTCAAGATCGATACCGCCCCGGGCGTCGGTGCCGACCTCGACGACCTCGAAGCCGGCCATCGCCGCGGACGCCGGGTTGGTGCCGTGTGCGGCATCGGGCACCACCACCCGCCGTCGCGCCGAATCCCCGCGCGCCCGGTGGTACGCGGATGCGATCAGCATGCCGACCAGTTCGCCATGGGCCCCGGCGGCCGGTTGCAGGCTGAAGGCGTCCATCCCGGTCAGCCGGCACAGGTCCTGTTCCAGTTCCCAGAGCAGGGCGAGCGCCCCCTGGGCCAGGGCGTCCGGGGCCGAGGGGTGCAGTCCCGCAAAGCCATCCAACCCGGCAAGGGTATCGTTGATCTTCGGATTGTATTTCATGGTGCAGGAACCGAGCGGATACATGCCGGTGTCCACCGCGAAGTTCCGCCGCGACAGCCGGGTGAAGTGGCGCACCACCTCCGGTTCCCCCACCTCCGGCAGGGCAGGCGGCCGCGCGCGCAACCATCCGGAGGGCAGGTCGTCCTCGGGGCGCGACGGCTCGGGCACGTCGATCTCAGGCAGGCGCAGGGCGCGCCGCCCCGGTCGCGAGCGTTCGAAAATCAGGGGCTCGGGCGCGTCAGGCACCGGCATCGCGCAGCACCTTCCCCATGGCCGCGGCGAGACCGTCGATCTCCCCGCGGTCCCGCCGTTCGGTCACCGCGATCAGCAGGGTATGGCGGTCGATCACCGGACCGACCAGGAAGCCCGCCGCCGCCATGGCCGCCTGCAGGGACTCCGCCTCCGGGACCCTCAGCGCGAACTCGTGGAAGAAGGGAGCGCCGGCAATGGCCAAACGCACGCCCGGGATCCGCGTCAGCAACCCGGCCGCGTAATGCGCCCGGGCATATCCCAGCCGGCCCAACTCGGCCAGGCCGCGGGGGCCCAGCAGGCTGAGGTAGATGGTGACGGCCAGCGCGCACCAGGCCTGATTGGTGCAGACGTTGGAGGTGGCGCGCGCGCGCCGGATGTGCTGCTCGCGGGCCTGCAGGGTGAGGACGAAGGCCCGCTGGCCGGCGGCGTCCCGCCCCTGCCCACAGATCCGGCCCGGAAGGCGCCGCAAGAGGTCGTCACGTGCCGCCATCAACCCGAGATACGGCCCACCATAGGCCAGCGGTAGGCCCAGCGGTTGCCCCTCGGCGACGACCACGTCCGCCCCCTGGCGTCCCGGGGCCTCCAGCACCCCGAGCGTCGAGGGATCGACGGCGACCACGCCCAGGGCACCGGCCGGGCGCCGGGCCAACAGCGCCTCGACGTCGACGATCCGCCCGAAGTAGTCGGGCTGCTGCACGACCACTGCGGCCACATCGTCCGCATGGCCGTCCAGGTCCAGGGCGACCAGCCCCTGTGCTTGGCCGTAGGTTTCGACCACCGCACGCCACTGCGGGTGCACACCGGAAGCGAATGCCACACCCCGGCGGCCGGTCGCCGCCCGGGACATCAGCACCGCCTCGGCAAGGGCCGTGCTGCCGTCGTACAGACCCGCGGTCGCGACCGGCAGCCCGAACAGTTCACTGACCATCGTCTGGAACTCAAAGGTCACCTGCAGGGTGCCCTGGCTGACCTCCGGCTGGTACGGCGTGTAGGCGGTGAGAAACTCGCCGCGTTGGGCCAGCGCCTGCACCACCGCCGGCAGGTAGCGGTCGTAGACACCCCCTCCGGCGAAACAGATCAGGCCGGCCGCCGTGTTGGCGCCGGCCAGTTGCCCGACCCGTCGGGCCAGCGACGCCTCGTCCAGGGCCGGCCCGAGGTCCACCGGTGCCGAAAGGCGCAGATCTTCGGGCAGTTCGGAAAACAGCGCCTCGACGTCCGGGAGTCCGAGGCGTGCGAGCATGGCCGCCACGTCGCCTGGGGCATGCGGCAGATAGGGCGCCCGGGGTCCGAGTTCCTCCACCAATGTAGCAGGACGCGCGCCCTACGCCCCGCCACGCCGCACGGCCCGGCGGGATGGCGCGCTGCCTCCCTTCAGATGCAAGTCGCGTCCCGTTCACCCGGCCCTCTGGGGCTAGGTTCCCTCGACCAGCCGGCGGTAGGCGTCGGCGTCCAGCAGTCCGGCCGGTTCACCCGACGGATCCACCCGGATGAGCCAGCCACCGCCGTAGGGCTCGCGGTTGACGCGCTCTGGCTCGTCGGCCAGAGCCGTGTTGACCGCCGCCACCCGGCCGCCCACCGGCGCGAACAGATCGGAGACGCTCTTGACCGACTCGATGGTGCCAAACGGGCGGCCGGCCTCCAGCACCGCGCCGACAGCGGGCAACTCCACGTAGACCACGTCGCCCAGCGACCGCTGCGCGTGGTCGGTCACCCCGATCGTGCCATCCTGGACGCGGTACCACTCGTGCTCTGGCGTGTAGGCCACATCCCGTGGAAACTCCGCCACCGCCCCTACCCCTTTCCCCGCGCGTAGAACGGCAGGCGGACCACGTCGGCCCGCACCGCCCGGCCGCGCACATCGACGACCACCACCGACCCGATCGGCGCCTGACCCCGCCGGCAACGCGCCAGAGCCACCGCTCGCCCCAGCGTCGGGGCGTACGTACCGCTGGTCACCACCCCGAGCGGCTCACCGGCCGGCGTCCGCACCACGGCGCCGGCGCGGGCGATGGCCGGCGGCTGCGGCAGCAGTCCCACGAGCGCGCGCTCCGGCCCCGCCGCCGCCTGCCGGACCAGGGCGTCGCCGGCGCAACAGTGCCGACCCTGCACCCGCACGAAGCGGCCCAGGCGGGCCTCCAGCGGGCTGGTCTCCAGGTCGAGTTCATGGCCGTAAAGCGGCAAGGCCGCTTCCAACCTCAGGGTATCGCGCGCCCCGAGACCGCAGGGCAAAAGACCCCGCTCCTGGCCGGCGGCCAGGAGCGCGTCCCACAAGCGTCCGGCGTCCTGCGGGGCGCACGCCAACTCGAAACCGTCTTCCCCGGTATAGCCGGTACGCGCCAGCAGGCAGGATACACCCGCCGCCGCGCCCCCGGCCCGGAAGGTGAAAGGCCGCAGGGCCGCGACCGGCTCCCGCTCACCCGCCGGCAGCAGGGCGCCGAGAATATCGACCGCCGCCGGGCCCTGCAGGGCCACAAGCGCCGTCCGCGCCGATTCGTCGACAATTTCGGCCCCACGGGCGGCTATCCCTGTTTCGTCCAGTTCGGAGCGCATCCAGGCGGCGTCCGCCTCGACGTTGGCCGCATTCACAATGAACAGATACGACCGACCGGGCTCCAGGCAATAGGCGACGGCGTCGTCCTGCGTGCCCGCGTCCCGGCGGCACAGCGGCGTATACAACGCCATCCCGGCGTCCAGGCCGCGCGGGTCGTTGACGCACAGCCAATCCATCGCCTCGCCGGCCGCGGGGCCGCGCAGGGCGAGGGCCCCCATGTGGCTGACGTCGAAGAGCCCCGCGGCGCAGCGCACCGCGCGGTGCTCGGCCAGGATGCCCGCCGCATACTGCAGCGGCAACTCCCAGCCGGCGAAGGGAGCAAAGCTCGCCCCCAGGGCACGCTGGCGTTCGTAAAGCGAAGTGCGTCGTCCCGGCATGCCACGCCCCCCCGGCCGTCCCGGCCCGCGACGGCCGGCGGTAGCGTAGCACACACACGGACCGGGCGCCGAGCGGCAGGAGGTTGCGATGGGCGACCGTCGAACATCCCGGCCTCCAGACGCGCGTGGGCGGTGCGTTTATCCCGAATCGTGGTTTGGGTGGCGGACCTCGGGCCGTCCCCCCCCCCCGCTCCGGCACAGGCGATCCGTCGTGGCGCCGGCCAGAGCCACTGGAGGGAACCTAATATGGGTGCATCGGAACGAGATGCGTTCGCGAACCGCGTCCTCGAAATCCTGAGCGAGACGGCCGGCACCGACCAGGTCCGCAGCAACCCGGACCTGCCGCTGTATGCCGACGGCCTGCTTGATTCGCTGGCCACGGTCATGCTGATGGCGGCCTTCGCCGAACGCTTGCAGATCGAGGTCTCCCCGGCCGAGTTCGACGTGGAGGCCTGGAAGACGCCGAGGCGGTTGGTCGAAGACCTCTGGCGCCGCGCGGGCGCGGCCAGGCCGACGCCTTGAGCGCCCGCCGCCGGCTGCTGCAAGGCCTGGACGAGGTCGCCCGCCGCTGGCCGGACCGGACGGCGCACCGGTGGGAACAAGCCTGCCGCACCTACGCCGAACTGCGGCAGGCGGCGCTGGCACTGGCGGCCCGGCTGGCGGCCGACGCCCCACAGCCGGTGCTGGTGTATGGGCACAAGGAGAGCGAGGTCCTGGCCGCGTTCTGGGCCTGTGCCCTGGCGGGGCGGCCGTACGTGCCGGTCGATGTGGCGCTGCCGCCGGCCCGCATCGCCCGCATGGCGGAAAGCGCGTCCGTCCGGACCGCCATCGCCGCCGCCGCGTGGCCGGCGGGGCTGGACGATCAACTGGCGGCACGCGGCGTGCGCATCCTGCGGCCCCAGGACGGTGCTCCCCACCAGACGGTATCGGAAGCGGACCACCCGTCGGATCTGGCCTACATCATCTTCACCTCTGGATCCAGTGGCGACCCCAAGGCCGTACCCATCCGCTGGGATGCCCTGGAGCACTTCACCGACTGGCTGCAGACCCTGCGCCAGCCGCGCCCCGGCCGGGAGGTGGTCCTCAACCAGGCCCCGTTTTCCTTCGACCTCTCCGTGATGGACCTGTTTATGGCCCTGCGGACGGGCGGCACGCTGGTGTCGCTGACGCGGCGGGAGATCTCCGATCCACGGCGGCTGTTCGCCACCCTGGCCGACAGCGGCCTGACCATCTGGGTGTCGACCCCCTCCTTCGTCCGCTACTGCCTTGCCGAGCCGTCGTTCGGGGAGGCGATGCTCCCAGATCTCCGCCAGCTGATCTTTTGCGGGGAGCCGCTGTCGCCGGGCGTGGCCAGGGCGCTGTTGTCACGCCTGCCTCAGGCGGAACTCTGGAACACCTACGGTCCAACCGAGGCGACCGTCGCCGTCACGGGCCTGCGCATCACCCCGGCGATGGCCGCCGGGACGGCCCCGCTCGCGATCGGCGATCCGGCGCCGGGGATGCGCGTCTGGGTGGCGGGAGCCGATCTGGCACCCGTCCCGGAGGGGGAACGCGGCGAGATCGTCATCGCCGGGCCGCAACTCAGCCCCGGCTACCTGCAACATCCGGACGGCCAACCCGGCCCCGGCGGTTTTGTCACGCTACCGCCGCACCTGGGTGGAGGGCCCGCGTACCGCACCGGGGATGCGGGGCATCGGCGCGACGGCCTGCTGTATTGCGACGGCCGCTTGGACCGCCAGGTCAAGGTGCGCGGGTACCGCCTGGAGCTTGAGGAAATCGAACAGCAGTTGCGCCGCCTGCCCGCGGTCGCCGATGCGGCGGTACTACCGGTCTGGCGCGAGGGGGCGGCCGACCATCTGGTGGCCTTCGTCGTTCCCGCGGGCCCCATGCCGCAAGGGGACGGCGCGGCGGACGCGGCGCGCGGCATCCGGACCGAACTGGCGGTCCAACTGCCGACCTACGCGCTGCCGCGAATCGTGCGCCTGGTGGCGAAGCTGCCGCTGACGGCCAACGGCAAGGTCGACCGGCGCGCCCTGGAGGCCGAGCTGTGATCCCCTATGTGGACTTCAGCTACTTCGCCCTGCTACTCTACCCGGTCGTCCCTGCGGCCCTCTTGGGGCTGGCCGGCCGGCTGCGGCCCTGGCTGCTGCTTGTGGCCACGGCGGCCTTGTTGTGGGTTCAGTTCTCGGGCTCCTTCTCCGGCCAGCCCGGAACGCAGCTCCCCTACTTCCTGGCCTTCTGCGCCTGGGAAGCGGCGGTCGTCTACGGCTTCGCCTGGCTGCGGCGGCGGCACCGCGCGGCCGCGCTCTACTACACCGCGGTCGTGCTGGTGCTCCTGCCGCTGGTGGCCGTCAAGGTCTATCCGCTACTGGCGGTCCACCCGGGCCTTGTGTCGTGGCTCGGTCCACAGCGGGGGGTGCTGGGTCCACTTTCCGGCCACAACGGACCGCACCGCCCGACGGCCCCCACCAAGGGCCCGCTCGTGGCCGGCCTGCAGGACACCTTCGGGTTCCTCGGCGTGTCCTACATGACGTTTCGGGTGCTGGACGCGGTGATCGTCCTGCAGGACGGCCTGGTGGATACGCCCCGCCCCGGACTGCTCGCCAACTACGTACTGTTTTTCCCGTGCGCGAGCGCCGGTCCCATCGACCGCTACCGCCGCTTTACAGCGGACATCGCCACACCTCGCGGCGGCCGGGTCTTCGCGCTCGACCTCGACCGGGGCATCTACCGCATCGCCCAGGGCTTCCTCTACAAGTTCATCATCGGCGAACTGCTGTATCGCTACTGGTTGACACCGGTCTCCGGATCACGCCACCCCGGATCCATGCTGCTCTACATGTATGGGTATACGCTGTATCTCTTTTTCGACTTCGCCGGTTACAGCGCCTTCGCTATCGGCGTCAGCAACCTCTTTGGCATCCACACTCCGGAAAACTTCCGCGCGCCCTTTCTGGCCCGCAACTTCCGCGACTTCTGGAACCGGTGGTTCATCACCCTGTCGTGGTTCCTGCGCGACCACGTTTACATGCGCTTCGTGCTCGGTGCCACGCGCCGCCGCTGGCTGCGCAACCGCCACGCCATCAGTTACATCGGGTTCGTGCTCACAATGGGCGCGATGGGGCTGTGGCACGGCCTCCAGCCACACTACATCGCCTACGGCCTCTACCAGGCCCTGATGCTGATCGTCTACGACTTCCTGGGGCGCCTCAACCGCCGCCTGAAGTGGATTCCAGCCAACCGCCTCACCGAATGGCTCAGCATCGGGGTGACCTTCAACCTGGTCTGCTTCGGCATGCTGATCTTCTCCGGCCACCTGTTCCAATAGGCCGGCGCCCCGCCACCTACCTCGGCCCCACTACGCCACCGCGCCCAGGGCCACCAGCACCGCCTGCACATCCGCCACAGGGACGTCCGCCGCGAGGGCGACGCTGCCCGGGCGTTGCGGTAGCACCCAGCGCAACTGCCCGGCCCGCGCCTTCTTGTCCAGGTGCATCACGCTCAGGATCTCGCCCAACGGCAGCCCGGGGATGCGCGTCGGCAGGCCGTACTCCGTCAACAGCGCCTCCAACTCCGCCTGCCAGCGCTGGGACCAAGTGCCCCGCAGCCGGGCCAGCCGTCCGGCCGCCACCAGGCCGATGGCGACCGCCTCCCCGTGGCGCAGGGTGCCGAAGCCAGCGACCGCCTCCAGGGCGTGGCCCAGGGTGTGTCCCAGGTTGAGCGTCGCGCGCGCGCCAGACTCCTCGCGCTCGTCGGAGGCCACGACGGCGGCCTTGATGCGGCACGAACCCGAGACCAGGCGTGCCATGGCCCGCGGGTCCAGCGCCAGAAGCGCCTCGCGCTGCCGGCGCATGAAGCGGTAGTACGCGGGGGAGGCCAACAACCCGTGTTTGATCGCCTCGGTCATGCCCGCCACCAGTTCGGGCCGCGGCAGCGTCGCCAGGGTCCCCACGTCACACCACACCAGGCGCGGTTGGTGGAAGGCGCCGATCAGGTTCTTGCCGCGCGGATGATCGACGGCGACCTTCCCGCCCACCGACGCATCGAGTTGCGCCTGCAACGTCGTCGGCACCTGGACGAAGGCGATACCGCGCAGGAAGGTGGCCGCGACAAACCCGGCCAGGTCTCCCACCACACCGCCGCCGAGCGCAACGATCCAGGAGCCCCGGTCCAAGCCGCAGTCGATGCAGGCGTCATAGAGCCGCGCCGCCGCCTCCAACGACTTGCTGCGCTCCCCGGGCGGGACCACGACCATTTGAGTGGCGATGCCGGCGGCGTGCAGCGACGACGCCAACAGCGGCGCGTGGTTGTCGGCCACATGCCCGTCCGTCACCAGCAGGGCGCGACGCCCCGGCCCGGCGGCGGCAATGGCGCGCCCCGCCTGACCCAGCGTGCCCGAGCCGATGTGGATATCGTAGGAACGGGCCCCCAACTCGACGCGCACGTTCATCAGCCGCGCCCCCTCCGCACACCTCCGGCCCGCTCGGCCACCAATCGCACCACCGCCTCGACCGCAGCGCCGCGGCCGTGACCGCTGGTGTCCAGGTGCAGGTCCGCCGCCCCATACAGCGACGCCCGCTCCGCCAACAGCGCCTCGATGCGTCCAAGGGGATCCGGACCGGCGAGCAGCGGCCGCCGGGCACCCGCCGCCGCTCCGCCCACCCGCCGCAGGATGACCTCCGGACGCGCGGAGAGTGCCAGCAGCACACCGTTTTGCCGCAGGGCCGCCAGGCTGCCCGGGTCCGCCAGCGCGCCGCCGCCGGTTGCCAGGACCCAGCCGCGCCTCCGGGAGAGGTCCGCCACCACGGCGCGCTCCAGGGTGCGGAAGGCCTCTTCGCCCAACCGCGCAAACAATTCGACCACCGTGCCAGCCGCCCGGGCCTCAATTTCGGCGTCGCTGTCGGCGAAGGGCCGGCCCAGGACGCGCGCCGCCGCCCGACCCATGGTGGATTTGCCGGTTCCCATGAAGCCGACCAGCACCAGGTTGCGGTCCCCCAGGGCCCTGGCCGCCTGGGTCCGCCAGCGCGCGGCCGCCGTAGCGCCCACCCCTTCTCGCTCAGCGTTCCAGGACCTGGCGGCGATAACCCTCCAGGTTGCGCCGCAGTTCGGTCAGGCTGTCTCCACCGAACTTCTCCAGCACCGCCTGGGCAAGGACGAAGGCAACCACTGCCTCGGCCACCACCGACGCGGCCGGCACCGAGGTCACGTCCGAGCGCTCATAACCGGCGGCCTCGACCTCGCCGCTGTGCAGGTCCACGCTGCGCAGGGGCGCCAGCAGGGTCGGGATCGGTTTCATGGCGCAACGCACGACGATCGGCTCGCCGTTGCTCACGCCGCCCTCCAGGCCGCCGGCGCGGTTGGTCGGACGCATGTAACGGCTGGCCGCGTCCGCCGCCAGCGGCTCCGGCCTGGGGAGGATCTCGTCGTGCACGCGCGAGCCCGGCAGGCGCGCGGCCTCGAACCCGCTACCGACCTCGACGCCCTTCATCGCCTGAATGCTCATCAGGGCGCCGGCCAACCGCCCATCCAACCTACGATCGGAGGCGGCATAAGACCCAAGGCCCACCGGCACTCCGGTGGCGACCACCTCGATGACCCCGCCCAGGCTGTCGCGCGCCCGGGTGGCCTCGACGATGGCCTCGTGCATCGCCCGAGTCGCCTGCGCGTCATGGCAGCGGCAGTCCGACGCCTCCACGGCCGCGCCGAGGGCGTCCATGTCCCGCGCCTCGGGCAGCGCCGGGGCTTGGACCGTCCCGAGGGCCACCACGTGCGCCAGCAGGCGGATCCCAAGCGCGGCCAGCAGTTCCGCGCAGACCGCCCCCACCGCGACCCGCGCCGCCGTTTCGCGGGCACTGGCGCGCTCCAGCACGTCGCGCAGGTCCTGTCGCGCATACTTCAACGCTCCGGCCAGGTCGGCGTGCCCGGGCCGGGGACGGTGCAGGGCCTTGGCCCGGGCACGCTCCGGGTCGATACCGGCGGCTCCGAGCACCCCCTGCCAGTTCTGCCAATCGCGGTTGTGCACGATCATGCCGACGGGGCTCCCCAGCGTCTCCCCGCCGCGGACACCGGCCACGAACTCCACGGCGTCGCGCTCGATGCGCTGGCGGCCGCCGCGGCCCGGTCCGGCCTGCCGCGCCCGTAGCCGGGCGTCCACCCGCTCCAGATCCAACGCCACGCCGGCCGGCATCCCCTCCAGGATGGCCAGCAGCATCGGCCCGTGGCTCTCACCGGCGGTCAGGTAGCGGAGCATGCGACGATAGCCCCTTTCAGGCCGGGCGGCTAACCGCCAAAGCCGGTGACGGGAAATGGCGGCAACTCGCTGTCGGACAGCACGCCCTGCTCGGCCAACTCCCGCCAGGATTGGTCCAGGGTCCGCATTCCATGCCGCACGCCGGCGCGCATCAGCGTCGGCAGTTGCTGGCGCTTGCCCTCCCGCACCAGCGTGCGCACCGACGCCGTCGCCAGCAGGACCTCGAAGGCGGCAACCCTGCCCCGGCCGTCCCGGCGCGGCAGGAGGACCTGGGCGACGATTCCCTCCAGCGCGGCGGCGAGTTGCCAGGAGATCTGAGCCTGCTGACCGGAGGGGAACAGCCCGACCAGATACTCGAGCGCCGCCACACAGTCCGGCTGGCGCACGATGGCCACCACGAGATGGCCGGTACCCGCGGCGGCCAGCGCCAGAGAGGCCGTCTCGGCCTCGCGCAGTTCGCCGAGCACGACCACGTCGGGGTTCTGGCGCATGGCGGCGCGCAGGGCGGGCGCGAAACCGACGCTGTCGACGCCGATCTCGCGCTGGTTGACCAGGCTGCGCCGGTGGCGATGCAGATATTCCACAGGATCTTCCAGCGTGATGATGTGCGCCGCGCGTTCACGGTTCATCTGATCGATCAGGGCGGCGAGCGTCGTGGACTTACCACTTCCGGCACGCCCGACCAGCAAGACCAGGCCACCCTCGCGCTGCATCAACGCCTGCGCCGCCACGGGCACGCCCAGGGCCTCCACCTCCGGCAGCACCGACGGGATCGGCCGGATCGCCAAAGAGACGCTGCCTCGCTGGCGAAAGGCCGCGACACGGAAGCGGCCCACACCGGAGAGGCTATAGGAGAAGTCCACCTCGCCCTGCTGGCGCAGGCGCTCCACCTGCTCGGCTGTGGCCAGATGGCGCAAGGCCGCCTCTGTGTCGACGACGCTGACGACTTCCTGCCCCTGGCGCTGCAGCACGCCATCCACCCGCCACACCGGCGGGGACTCGACGGCGACGTGAATGTCCGAGGCGCCCGCGGCCAAGGCCGCCTTCAGCACTTCATCCAAATTCAGCACGGCGGCGAAAGCCTCCCCCTCCGTCCGCGGCGTCGCGATCACCCTCCCGCGAACGAAGTCGCGGCGCACCACCATCCGGGAAAAGCGACGGGGCCTGGTTCGCTCGTCAGTGCATGCCTCCTTCCGCCGCCGCCGTCCGCGCCGCCAGGGCGCGCTCCGCCGCCTCGCGCAGCACGGCGACCGGGCCGGTCCGCTGAAACCAGAGCTCCCAGGCGAGCGCCGCCTGCCAGGCCAACATCCCGAGCCCTCCCACCACCGGATGGCCGGCGCGGCGTGCCGCCCGCATCAAGGCCGTCTCGGGCGGCGCGTAGACAATGTCGCAAACGATCGCCGCCGGCGGCAGTGCCTCCAGCGCGGCTGCCGGCACCGCCAGCGCGTCGGTCCCCATGCCGACCGTGGTCGCCTGGACCAGCAGGTCGGCCGTGGCCAGAGCCGGCGCGAGGGCATCCATCTCCAGCGCCAGCGGGCGCACCCTGTCACCGAGCGCGGTCGCCAGGGCCTGGGCGCGCGCGAGCGTGCGGTTGGCCACCGCGACCTCCCGGGCCCCGGCCGCCGATAGCGCCCCGGCGATGCCACGGGCGGCGCCTCCAGCCCCAAGCACGACGACGCGCCGGCCAACCGCCTCGAAGCCGGCCTCCTCGCGCAGGGCCGCGAGCAGACCACGGCCGTCGGTGGTGTCGGCGCGCAACCCACCGTCTGGTTCCAGGGCGAGCGTATTGGCCGAGCCGGTGCGCTCCACCTCCGCCGAGCGCACGGACGCCAGGCGGGCGGCGGCCTCCTTGAGCGGCACCGTGACATTGCAGCCGGCAAACCCCAGGGCGCGCAGGCCGCGCAACGCCTCCGCCAACCCCGCCGGCTCCACGTCGCAGGCGATGTAGCGCCCGGGAAGTCCAGCGGCGGCCAGGGCTGCCTCATGCATCGTCGGCGATAGGGAATGGGCCACGGGGTGACCGAGCACCGCCAGCAGGAGGGGGCTGGAAACGGGCGCCGCCCCAGCGCTCACAGCGAACGCACGGCGCCGCCAGCGTGCAACCGCCGCAGCCACAGCGCCTCGACGACACGCACCAGGCGCGTGGCCGCAAACTCTCTGCGTCCAAGCGGTGAGACCAGGATGGTCAGCAGGCCGGCCCGGTTGCCGCCGAAGATGTCCGTGAACACCTGGTCCCCCACCACCGCGGCGGACGAGGCGGGCAGGTCCAAAAGGGCCAGCGCCCGCAGGTAGGCGGATCGGCGCGGCTTTCGCGCCTGGGCGATCCAGGGGACCGGCTCGGAGAGACTGGCGCAGAAGGCGCCCACCCGCGCCGGCCCGTTGTTGGAGACGATGCAGACGGCGACGCCGCTGTGGCGCAGATCAGCCAACCAGGCCGCGATCTCGGGCGCGCAACCCGGGGCGTTCCAATGCGTCAGGGTGTTATCCAGGTCGATGATGAGACCTCGCACCCCGCGCGCGCTGAGCATGGCCGGTCGTATCCCGGTCACATGACCCACCACGGCACCGGGCACAAGCAGCTTCCTCACCGCCATGCCTGCCTCCCCGCGTCGGGATCCTGGGAGTGATTGTACCACGGGCATCCCGATCGTCAGGCCCGTCCGCCACGCGCCGGCAGCCGATCCACCCGATGCAGGTGCTCCACGATGGGACCCAGGCCAGAGAGGTTCCACGGCCGGAGCCAGACCAGTAGCGCGGCCAACAGCCCGGCGGCCGCCAGCCAGATCAGCAACGCGGCGTGCAGATCGCACCATTGCCATAACCGCGCCCACACCGGCCGCCCACCCCCCGGCCCGTCGTCTCCGCGCACCGCGGTGGGATGCGGGCGAGACCGGCCCGGCGCGCGGGTCCCCCACCAAGCGAGGGCGCCCTTCCAAAGTCAGAGCGTACCGCCCACACGATATGCGCATTCGCGCCGGCGGCGGCGCATCCTGTACGGATCCACGCCGATCGGCGTCGCCCCACCCGCCCGGAGCACCAGGACCGGGCACGTCCGGTCCGGTCCGGCCCCTCAGGCCGGCGGCAGGGTCGGGCCGCGCGGTACCGGCAGGCCGCTGGCGTCGCGGTGGGCGCGCATCGCCGCCAGGGCATGCGTCCGCAGGCGCAGATCAGAGCGCGGCCGGCCGGTGCAGATCAGGGCGAATCCGGCGTCGCGGTCCTCCGGATAGAATCGCCGCGACGCCGACTGATCCACGCTGCCCGACAGTAGCTGCACGGCGCAGGTACAGCACCAGCCCTGCTCGCACAGGCTCGGCAGCGCCACGCCCTGGCGGCGCGCGGCGGCCAGCACGAACTCGTCGGCCGCCACGCGCACTTCGACTTCCCGCCCGTGCGGTAGCAGGAGAAGAACGCGGTTTCGCGGTGTCGCTGCGCCGCAGCCGGGCCCCTCCGCCGCCGCGGCGTCACTCACGGGTTATAGAAGGCACCATTCTTGCTGTAGGGCGCCTCACCGGGGGTGCCCCGTCGGAAGTGGCCGGACGGACGGGCCACGCCGTCGCGTTCGCGGCTGAGCAATTCGATAAACCAGGCCTCGTGCTCGACTTCCTCCTGCAGGATGCGGGAGGCCATATCATAGGTCCGCGGGTCCTTTCCAAAGGTCAAGTCGCAGACCTCCGCCCAGGTGCGGATGGCACACCGCTCCGCCTCCAGGAGCACGGTCAGGATTTCGGTCGGGGTGGTGCTCGTTACGATGTCGCGGGGATGCCGCAGCGTGTGTTGTCCATCGGAGCTGCCGGGCAGGTAGGCGTCGGGACAACCGGCGCGGTTGGCGAAGGTGCGGATGTCGTACGGCAGGGTGCCGCCCAGTTCGTAGATCCGCGGCGTGATCAGTTCGAAGTGGGCGCGGTCCTCCAGACGCGCGTCCTCGCAGATCTCCTTGTAATCCTCCTGCCCCGCGAGGTACATGCGCAGAATGGTGTAATAGTAGTACGTGGTGAACTCCGCTCCGGCGGCGTCCACCAGTTTCTCAATCAACCGGTCCACATCCACACCCCGGGCCTGGATCTGTTCGACCCCGACGCGCTGCGTCAGGTCCCCGGCCGCGACGCGGCCGGTGGCATGCGGCTTGTCCTGCGCCATGTACAGCTTCACCCCCGAAGACTGCGTGGACCGGCCGCCGGCGACCGGTCCCACGCCCACGCTACTGCGGCCGTCCCCGGTCTGCATGAACGCTTCGTGACCACCACCGCCGCGCTCCGGCAACCGGGCGGCGGGCGGCCGCCCGCCTCAGACGCCGAACCGGTAGCCCAGGCCGCGCACGGTGGAGATGCGCTCCCGGCCGAGCTTCCGCCGCAGGCGCAGCACCAGCACGTCGACCATATTGCTTTCCGGACCGGCGTCCCGCCATAGACGCGCCACGATCTCGTCGCGCGAAACGGCTCCCCCGCGGCGGGACATCAACACTCCCAGCAACTCGAACTCGCGTCCGCTCAACGGCACCGGCCGGCCCTCCACCGTGACCGCGCGCGCATCCCGGTCCAGGCAGACGCCGCCCGCCTCGAGGCGCCGCGCCGCGCGGACGGCGCGCGCGATCCGTCCGAACAGTTCGTCCGGCGCGAGGGGGCGTGAAACGAAGTCGTCGCCCGGCGGGAGACGCCCGAGCACGCCGCTGCGCAGCGGCCGGTCCACGACCCACAGCACCGGCGGTAGAAACCGCCGCCGCATCGCCGTTCCTCCCGGGTCGCCCGCGTCCGCCAGGGTGACGTCCGCCGCTTGGCCCGCCCGCGATCGCTCGGGAGGCGAGGTGCGGATCGACACCGGCTGGCCCCGCAGGCAGCGGCGCACCTCGCCACGCACAGCGGCGCGCCTGGTGACCAGGAGCACGCGGAGGTCTCCGATCATCTCAGGAACGACATCCGGTGACGGCATGGCCGCCACGCCACCCTCCACACCCAGCCCCCCCCCGCTAAGTCATGCTTGGGTCCGGGGTCGGGGCTCGGGGCTTCCCGCCGAGAGAGTCGGTAGACCTTGCTCGGGGACGGGAGATCCGGGGGG
>JAJZXK010000195.1 GCA_021806565.1 Bacillota bacterium
ACAAGGCTTACCCGATGGCGGCCCGCATCCACCCATCCGTCCAACAGCTCGGACCCGGTGGCATCGAGGGCATGCGGGTCCGCTTCGCCCTCTGGCAGTGGTGGCGCCGCCTCTCGTGGCGCGACTGCCGCCGCACGGTTATGGCCGTGGGCCTGAGGCGTGGGAGCGTTCCCGCCACCACGCCTTCCATCGCCTCTCCGCGTCCACCGCTCAGGAAACCTTGGGGAAGGCATTGCCAAGCACCACGACGATCTGAGCCTTCGACGCGGGCAACAAGCGCGTCTTCGCCGTCGTCCCCAGCATCTGGCCGATGATGTATGCCTCGGTCGGCATCAGCTGGCCCGGCTTCAGGTGCAGCACCGCCGTGTTCAGATAGACGTGGTTGCTCAGGTGGTCGGTGTGGGCGGCCTGGAGCGGCGTCAGGGTGCGCGTCCCCATCTTGTTCAACACGGTGCTGAAGTACGTGGCGTAGTCCTCCGTCGTCGGCGCCCCGTTTTCCACCTGCACCGTGTGGCCGGACATGTGCCCCAACAGCGCCGGGAAGGTCTGGGCGACCACCTTGGCGACCGCCGCCGGATGGCGCGTCAGGACGTCCGCCTTGCCGCGTGTGACCCAGTTGCTGACCGCGCCGGAGGCGTAGTTCAGGACATGGTGCGTGATCGAGCTCTTGGGCAGATGCAGCGCGCGATTGGCCAGCAGGGGCAGGTCGCGGTACGGGATGTTTGTCTTCACGAGACTCTGGACATCGGAAATGATCTTTGGCAGGCGCAGAAGGTTGCGGGGTTCCAGCAGCGCCGTCTTAAGCGCGAGCAGCGCCTGCTGCTGATCCGCCTCACGCTGGATGTCGCCCAACTGGAAGGCGTGCCGTTCGCGGATAAACTTAAGCGCGGTCGAACCGTTGAGCACGTGCCATCCCTTGGATAGTTGGAAAAGAGTGTTCTTGTTCTCGGCCGCGTTCGGGAAGCTAGGATCATAGATGTTAGTCGGCACATTCACCCGGATGCCGCCGACATCGTTGACCAGGGTTGTGAAGGCGGGATAGCTGACCACGGCGTAATATTCCACCGGCACCCCGACATAGCGCTCGACTGTCAACTGCGCAGTCTTCATGCCGCCGAACTCGTAGGCGGTGTTGATCCGCTGCCAACCGTAGTGCGGGATGTTCACCCAGAGATCGCGCGGAATGGAAAGCATGGAAGCGGTCTTGGTCCGCGGATCGTACGACAGCACCATCATCGAGTCGGTAAGGTTCGGCCCGGCGTAACGCGGGGCGCGTTCCGTGCCCAGAACCAGCACACTGAACGGTTCGTCGCGGCGCAGCGGCACAGTGGGGCCAACGTTCTTGGGCTGCGCCAACGACGTCATGCGGCCGACTATGCCAAGCAGGAGGTTGCGCGACCCACCGGCAGCGTGGAGGGCCATCGCGGCCGCGCCGCCCAACACCAACACCAAGCCGACGAGCGTCGCCCAACTGCGTCGCGCCAACCGTCGCTTTGGGCCGCGACGGCGTTGAGCAGCCCGGGGGGGTAGAGACGGTGCGTGCACAGGCTCACTCCCTCGCGACCCTCGCGGGGTCGCGCCGATCACAGCAGTGTGCGTTGACTCACCCAGAAGGACATTCCGAATTAGACTCCCTAGATTCGTGAATCTGTCGCCGTCTCTGCGCGCTGCTCTTGAGCCGCCGCGCTTGCGCAATCCACCTGCCAGACAAGAGCATACCGCCCAAACACAGCGCCAGCCCAGGCCACAAAGTAGGAGTTCCACGCGCGAGGCCGTGATACACCATCCCTGTCCCCCACACGCCAATCGCCATGCTGAGGGGCCACAAGGCCATCCATCGGCCGTCCCACGTCAATCTCTCATGCGCGGAAGCACGCGGGTGGCCCCCGCGACCTTCTTCATGGAGCATGTCCCGCGGCCCCCTCGCTCCGACCGCCGCGCGCACCAGTCTCCGATCGCATCCGAGTGCGTGGATCACCACCGCGAATCCAACGATAATAGTCACGCCAAATCAAACGATAGACGCGTACGCGACGCGGAACATCCCGCGCAATTGGCAAAACTGGCACTAGGAGCAAAAATGCGAACAGCAACCCCATAGTGCCCGCAGCCATAAGATCTCCATTCGAAGAGGTGCTGTACGGGGGGATCTGGTACAAGAACGAATATGGCGCAACCCACCATGGACCTGGATATGGCCCTTCTTCGTGTAAAATCCCCCATTGGCTGCCGAGCAGGTTCCGCTGACCAGCGAGTTTATGTAACACCTCGCCCTGAAGGAAAAGCAGACTATCCTGCACACTGTAATGATACACACCCCCGGGTCCATTGATTGCTGCTGCCAGTAACCCCGCACGGGCGAGATCCAATTCGGCTTGCATCATCACAGGAAGCGGACCACTCAACGTAACCTTCCGTGCCGGCAACAGAATCCTGCCGCCTGCAGTCACATCGGCCGTCCGCAATGCCGAGAGAAAAGACTTCCCCCAACCCTCTTGCTCAGTCGTCGTAGCACCATTCCATCGGGTCAGGGCGGCCCCCACAGATGGATTCAACTCAGCTGCCCGGCGCAACGGTCCTAGGACATCCACCTTTGGAGGATTTACCGGGCGCGTCACCCCAAACCATTTCTCGGGAGCCAGCGGCCCCAGATGCTGATAGGAGCCCTCGGACTGATACGGGGGGCCACGACGCGCGATGCGGCTTGTGCCGAGCAGATCGCGCATGGCCGTGGCCACCAGCATCCGTGGGTGGGATCGCGCCACTTGGCGGACGGTGATCGCAGGACTGTACGGACCGCCAAGAACCGCAGCGGCCGTGAGCACCAACACCAGCACTATCCCAAAGGCAATCAGGGCCTCCTTGACCATATCGAACTCTACAGTCGGAAGCCTGCTTGTCGGCATGCTCGCTCTGCTCTTTGGATCATATGCCAATGTGCAAGCACCTTCCTAAAAGAACGTCTCCGTTGCGAGGAGTAATGAACTCAACGCCAATGCCACATCTGATGCAAGGCTCGGACTGTGCTTCGTCGGAAGCAGCCCGTCGCACATTGCGTGAATTCAGCAGCCTCGCCCTTCGTTCCCCTGCTCACGGTCGTCTTCCTGATACCTCAGGTCGACGGGATCCGCGGGGTAGGGTGGAGCGAGCCCTTTGGATCGGACCAGGATGATGTGTGTCGCCACCAACAGCACCAGACAGAAGGGCAAGACCGCCACGTGCAGACCATATACCTGGCCGTTGTTCAGAAGGTTGAGCCAAGAACCGATGCCCAACGCGTTGAAGGCAGCCTTTCCCTGTACCTGGTTCCACTGCGCAAAGAAATCCCCGCGACTGAGATACCCGAGGAAAGCCTCGACTACCGCCAATCCAAAGGTTGCCACCCCAACCATCCAGGTCAGCACGCGACCTTCCCGCCACGACCCCATGAAAAACTGGCTGGTAAGGTGAAGGACGAGGAAGAAGAAGAAGGATTGCGCGGACCAAAAGTGCACGTCATGTACGTACCGCCCTACCCCCGAGCGTTGCCACCAGAGGGGACCATTGGCCACCATGGTCACGCCGGACAGGATGAGCATGACGAATGCAGCCAAGGTTAGGGCGCCAAAGCTATACACCAGCGACGATACGTAGAACGGCATGCGGTCCGGAAAGAGAGACTCGTAGGGCAATCGCTGACGCCATGCATCTTGTGCGCGCTTCGTCAGATTCACTGGGGTGGCAATCCCTTGTGCCCTGGGTACCGGCCAGCCACCGCCAGTACAAAGATGACTATGACCAATCCGCCCATCAACCAGTTGCCCCATACTTGGGCCGTCATGCACACTCACCTCACGCAGGTAAGACTGCTACTGCAAGCGTCCGCTGTCGATAGTCCAAGTGGACCGCCCCTTCGGTCAATTGGACTTCTCGTTGGTACCCAGATCGACCCAACCGCATGCCCCCCTCGTCCCGGCGATCTCAGATCTCCCAGCCTACCGTACGCCACCGCGCCGACCAGCGGCAGGTGACATACGCTTGCGTACCCCGTCAGTGGTTGCCACCCATCGCTGAGCCGTCCCACGGAAACTCTGCCATTGGAGGACGCCATATGGTTAGCAATCTCACAGAACTATCCTATTCCTTGGCAAGAGGGTGCCATCACTGACGTGAAAAGTCGTCTCCCAGGCATCCGATGCCGCGCTCGCATTGCACGCATCTGGGCCGTTGCGGCCGTGTGCGTCTTGGGCGTTCGCCTCGGCTGGATCCAACTCGTCTCTGGACCGCGCCTAGCAGCCGCAGGGCGGTTGGAGCTCACCCGGACGCAAGTGCTGCATGCCTTGCGCGGTGAGATCCTGGCGCGCAACGGCCAGGTCCTGGCCATCTCGGTCCCCTCTGCCGACGTCACGGCCGATCCCGCCCTGGTCCGCCACCCCCACGCCGAGGCCGCCGCCATCGCCCACCTCCACCTGCCCGGCGTCTACACCCACACCACCGCCATCCGCCGCTACCCGGCCGGCTTCTTCATGGGCTCCCTGCTGGGCTTCACCAACGCCACCGGCGGCGTCGC
>JAJZXK010000059.1 GCA_021806565.1 Bacillota bacterium
GCGGGCGCCCTGCGGGGGGCGGCCGGCTGCGTCTGCGCGCCGCGCGGCCTGTTCGTCGCGGCGGAGGCCGGACGGGCCATGGATCGCGCGGAGACGGACGCCCGCGCCCGCGGGGTGCTCTATCTGTCACCGGAGGACCTGCTGCTGGGCCTGCTGCACGTGGGGGACGGACTCGGAGAGGCGGCGTGGCTCGCGTTCGGCCTGATCCATACCGCCGAGATGGAGTGGGCGGTGAGGCGCCTTTGCCCAGCCGCGGCGGCGGCGGCGCCGGGCCAGCCCGCCATCGGCGGCAGGCTGGAGGCCGTGTTCCAACTCGCCGCGCAGGAGGCGTCGGGGCGGTCGGCGGCGCTCACCGCCTGCGACCTGCTGCTGGGGCTGTTGCGAGAGGGACGGTCGAATGCCGCCCTGCTGCTTTCGGACGCCGGCCTCACGCCAACGGGCGTACGGCGCGCCTGGCTGAGGTTGTTCGAACCGGGATGATGCGGCGACCAGGCGAGGGGAGGGACGGACCCCGGAAAATTGCTTAGCGGAGCCCGGCGGACTGTCTTGACAGAGGGGTCCACCTCAACCCCTCGGGCACTCGACTTCTTCAACGCCGTCGAGCTGGAGTCCCAGGCGGACCAGCCCCGGTTCCACTGCGTCGTCGTGGTCCCCGCCACGCCGCCTGGGCCCGGCCACGAACGGGCTGGCCGTCGTCAGCCAATGCTCCGGGCCGCCGTGCCCGTCGCCAGTTGCTGTCGCGTCCGGTGCTCCATCACGTGACGCCGCCGTTCCGGACCGTGCGGGCCAACCGCCGCGCCCGCAGGCCCGCCAGCCGCTCGGTCAGGGCACGACGGCTCGCCAGGGTGGCCAGTTGCTGCGCCAGCAGCCCCAACTGCCGCTCGCGAACGTCCTCCCAGAAGCTGCACTCCTTGAACGGAAGCAGCCACGCCTCCTCGGGCGCGCGGCCGTACCAGGGAAAGCCCCGGCAGACAGGCGGCCGGTCGGTGTGGGCCATGCAGAGGTTCGTCCTGGGGTCGAGGGCGTCGCACTCGTAGAAGTAGAGCGGCAGGGACGACGCGCGTGCGCTCTCAATCCGGTAGGCCATGCCCGGGTTGCGCCGCAACGCCTCCGCGCGCGAGATCCGGTGCCAGTGCCGCGCGGTGAAACTTCCGTTCGCGTCGCCCTGCCGCGCCTGGGCCCGCAGTTCGCGCTTGGGCTGGCGGATGCCAATCGCCCGGCAGCAGAGGCCGCACTTGGAGCACGTCGCCGCCAATGGGCCTCCCTCGCCTCGCCGGGGGACAGCCGCGGGTTGCTGCCCCCTGCTGCCTGTCGTCAGTCGATCTTGCGCGTGATCACCAGGGCGAAGCCGCTGCCGCTGCCCTGGATCGTCTGCCCGCTCGTCGTGCGCATTACACACTCGACAGGCGCCCCGTGGGAGTTCGCCACCGCGATGCCTGCCGCCCCAGCCGTCTCGCAGGGCCCGCTGGTCGACGACGCCGCCACCGGGGTGGCCACCAGAAGCACGCCGCCCCCCAGGGTCAGGGCCAAACCGACTACCGCGCCGCGAATGCGAGTCCGCTTCAGGTGCAGACGCATCGACGTCACCTCGGCCATATACTTCGGCGCGGCGGATGTGCCACCTGCACCGTTCCGGTGCCCGCCAAGCGCGTCCCGCAGGAACGGGGATGGCTGCCACGGGGCGCGAGGGCCCCGCGGCACGACCCTTGCGCGATCTGGTCTGCGTCGTCTCGATCACAGCCTTTGCCAAGGCCGGTCCCCGACCCAAGCCCGCCGCTCACTCGTCCGGCCGGCCGGCAGCGAGCGTGGACACGCCGATCGCGTCCACCGCCGTGAGTTTGTACAGGCGAAGCCCCTTACGTACCCGCTCCGTGAAGCGCAGCAACGGGATCCGCCCACCCCCGCCGGAGGCTTCGGCGCGCCATCGGGCCGCCTTCCGAAACCGGGTCCGCGGGGCCGCGGCAACAACCTGTGTACAGTAGGCGCCGCCGACCACTCCGCAAGGGCTTCCTTTCGGATCTCGGCCGGATCAGGACACCGGGGCGTTTGCCCCGACGTCAGGCGGCATATCGGTGAGTGCTCTGCGCACCCGGGGCACGCAGAACGCCCGGCATCGCACTGGGGAAGAACGGACCGCTGGACCAGCCGCCGGCGGGTTATGTCCAGAACGTCCCACCGTAGCGGCGGTCGACCCTATGCCAGCACCTCAAGGATGCGCCGGCACCGCTCGGGGTCTTCGGTCAGCCCGTTTTCCAACCCCCACAACCAGTAATCCACGCACCGGACGACCGCCCACCCTCGGGTTCGTGCGGCGTCGAGGCCGGCGCTGTCCACCAGTACCGAGAGCAGATGTCGCAGCGCCGTGGCGCCGTCCACCTCATCCAGTCGCGACCACACCATTTCGGGAACCGCGACCTCGGGGTCGCCGGCGACCGGCTTCGGGTCTATGGCGAGCCAAGGTTCCCTCTCGCCAGCGAGCACGTTGCCGTAGTGGAGGTCTGCATGGATCAGGAGTCGCCCTGCGGTTGCGCCGAGTTCACCAGCGAGGGATTTGGCCGCGTCCACCCAACGTTGAGGGATCGGCCGTCCCAGCCGGTGCTGCCGCTCCGGCAAGGACGCCTCGGTGCGCGCGGCAAGCTCCTGAAGGCAAGGAATCCCCACCGGCGCGGGTATGGCCAGGCGTCTCAAGAGGCGGCCGGCGGCCTCTGCAGCCTCCGCCAGGGGGACTTGCTGCAGGGACCGCTCGGCGGCGAGGCGCTCCAAGAGAAGCGCACCCATTTCAGGGCGGGCGGCAAGCAAGCGGACGGCCCCCCGACCGCCCCACTCCTCAAGGGCGCGCGCCTCCACGGCGGTCTTGGCTGGGGGCCACACGACCCGGAGTACACAGCGCTCCGAGCCGCGCAGGACCGGCAGCACCACCCCATTGCCGCCCTCGGCCACAACCCAGGCACGCTCGTCCTCTCGTTCCAGCCCCCATTGCCGGCACAGCTCTAGCACCAAGTCAGAGACGGCGGCCATCCGCCCGCGGCTCTCCGCGTCGCCGGCCGCCGCGAAATCCGCCGGGGGCGGAGCGGTACCGGGATCGGTTTCTGGTGGCGCGGGTCCCTCGATCCGCCCGCCATCGGGCACGGCGTCCACTCCCCGCGACCCTGACCTTCGACGCCTCTGCGAAAGTCGGCCGTGTAGCGATGGGACACAAGGTACTTCGGCTAGCTGGCGGAAGTTTCCTAGTTATCCAGGGGTGACCGGCCTGAAGGCTTGGGAGAGAGGCGGTATCGCGCTCCAGGGCCTGTGGTTAACCGGTGCGGGTTGGCGGGAGCAGTTCGAGGGTGCGCAGCAAGGTGGCTTGGAGAGGGCTCAACTCGGAGAAGGTGAGGTGGCGGTTGGCGCCACCGTCGTCGGGGTAGAGGCGGGCCACCTGCTGGATGTCTGAGGGTTCGGCGATGAGGGCTGGCGCACTGAGGGCGAGGCCTTTGTGGGCCAGGTGTCGGCGGACCAGAGCGGTGAGTGTGAGCGCGAGCACGCAGTAGAGGGCGTGGACCCGGATCTTATCGTCGGTCCAGTGGAACATCGGCTGCCACCCCAGGCAAGGGCCCAGGGGCGCGGAGGGCCAGGCTGGGTTGCAACTGGCGCAGCGCGTCATTGGCTTTGCGGACCCGCAGCAGCAGTCCCTGGAGTTGGCCAAGGTAGAGGGCCTCGTTGTAGGTGACCACCAGGGTGCAACAGGCACCGAAGACCTCGCGCTGGGTACGAAAGGCGCTGGTGCCGCCAAATGCGGGCCCTTCCAGGGGGACGAAGTCGGAGCGGGGGACGTCCAAGAGCCGCACTCGCCGCCATCCGGTCGGATCTGAAGGCACTGAGGCCCGCCTGGCCATCCTGGGACAGGCCCAGGAGCGCCGTGCACACGCGACCCGCGTCCTCGCCGCACTGGAGGCCTTCGCCCGCTCGGTCGGCCAGGGGCTGGAGACGGCGGACTTCGCCAAGCGCCAGCAGGTCATCCGGCTCATGGTGGAGCGGGTGGTGGTCGAACAGGATGGCCAGTTGCGGATCGATCTGGCCAACCCACTCGGTGGGCACGGCGGCGGCGGCTCAGGCGGGCAGCGGGATCCCCAACCGCCAGAAGGCCCTGGCTTGGGTTTATGGGTCCACCTCAGTTGAGGGCGGTGGTGAACTCGCGCGCCGTGTCGGCGGGCTCTGCCTGGCTCCTTACGTCTTGAGACGTCTTCAGCGCCAGCCGTACCGACCGGTCCATCTTGGCGCAGTACCTTATACACAGAATACACAGACCATACACAGAATACACAGACCGTTTGCAGAGACAGAAGATCGGGCTGCCGCTGTCGCCTGAAGGTGACAGTCCCTGCGCCGCGTGGTCTATGGAGCGGGCGGCCCGAGTCGAACGGGCCTTCCGGTTTGGTTGCCGGCGCTGTCCCTCAGCTCGCCCGCCGCCGCTGGAAACGCCCCATCGCTATGCGTGCATCGGCGCGCCGATGCGGGATGCGCCCTTGCGGTCGCGGGCGCCATCCCGTGCTATACTGTTGGAACGTCGCGTTCCCATCGCGACGCGAACACGCACGCGTCCGGACGTACGGCGCGGTGGCCGCTCCTGCGGCCTCGTCGGCGGAGGATGGCGCGGAGGAACGAACCGGAGGGATGCGCAGGATGTCGGTCGTGACGATGAAGCAGCTCCTGGAGGCCGGTGTTCACTTCGGACACCACACCCGTCGCTGGAACCCCAAGATGAAGCCGTACATTTTCACGCAGCGCAACGGCATCTACATCATCGATCTCCAGAAGACGCTGCGCATGGTGGACGACGCCTACCGGGCGACCCGCGAGATCATGGCGGCGAGCCCCGGCGGCAAGTTCCTCTTTGTCGGTACGAAGAAGCAGGCGCAGGATACCATCGCGGAAGAGGCCATGCGGTGTGACATGCCGTACGTCAACCAGCGCTGGCTGGGTGGGATGTTGACCAACTTCAGCACCATCCGCATGCGCATCGATCGCCTGGAGCAGATCGAGGCCATGGAGCGTTCGGGTGACCTGGAACGCCGCCCGAAGAAGGAAATCGCGATCCTGCAGGCGGAGCGCGAAAAGCTTGAGAAGTTCGTCGGCGGCATCCGTACGATGAAGACGCTGCCCATCGCGATGTGGGTCATCGATCCGCGCAAGGAACACATCGCGATCACCGAGGCCCGGCGCCTGCGGATCCCGATCATCGGCATCGCCGACACCAACTGCGACCCCGATGAGTTGGACCACATCATCCCGGGTAACGACGACGCGATCCGCGCCGTCAAGCTCATCACCGCGCGGATCGCCGACGCCATCATCGAGGGCCGGCAGGGCGTGCAACTCGATCCGGGCAATCCGGACGAGAGCGTCGCCGCCCCGGACGGGGATGGACCCCCTGCGGTTCCGAGTGACGACGCATCGCTGGCCAGGGCGGAATAGGTCCATCCTGGCCGACCGGTTCCACTGTCCGTTCTCGGCCCCGCAGGGGGCCCATCCGGAAGTCGAAAGGGGCGCAGTCCCGATCGGGCGCAGCGGCGGTACGGTGCCGTTGCGCTCGGACCGGGCGATCACGTGGCAGAGATCTCCGCGAACGCGGTCAAGGAATTGCGGGAACGAAGCGGCGCGGGTTTCATGGACTGCAAGCGCGCACTGCAGGCCACCGAGGGCGATGTCGCCAAGGCGGTGGATTGGTTGCGGGAAAAGGGCCTGGCGGCGGCGGCCAAGAAGGCGGACCGCGTCGCCAGTGAGGGGGCCGTCGTCTCATACATCCATCCGGGCGGGCGGATGGGCGTGTTGGTGGAGTTGAACTGCGAAACGGATTTCGTCGCCAGGACCGACGAGTTCCAGGCTCTGGGCCGCGACTTGGCGATGCAGGTGGCGGCCGCCCGCCCGACGTGGGTGCGGCGGGACGAGGTGCCGGCTGAGGTCCTCGAGCACGAGCGGGAGGTCCTGCGGCGGCAGGCCCTGGCGGAGGGCAAGCCTGAGCGGATCATCGAGCAGATGGTCGAAGGGCGCCTGCGCAAGTTTTATGCGGAGAACTGCTTGCTGGATCAGTCGTTCATCCGTGACGCGGACCGGACGGTCGAAGCCCGGGTGCAGGAGGCCATCGCCCGGTTGGGGGAAAACATCGTTCCCAGGCGGTTTGCCCGCTTCCAACTGGGTGAAACGGAACCCAAGGCGCCAGAGACCGTCGGGACGGCGCAGGCATGACCGACGGTGTGGCGCGCGCGACCACGTTGCGCTATCGGCGGGTGGTCGTCAAACTGAGCGGCGAGGCGCTCGCCGGACCGACCCGCAGCATCGATCCCGACGTCGTCGAGCGCGTCTGCGGCGAGATCGCGGCCCTCTGCCGCCTGGGAGTCCAGGTCGGCGTCGTGGTCGGTGGCGGCAACATCTGGCGCGGCGCGGATGGCGAGGGCCGCGGTATGGATCGCGCTACCGCCGATTATATGGGAATGCTGGCGACGGCGCAGAATGCCCTGGCCCTCCAGGACGTACTTGAGCGGCGCCTCGGGGTGGACACCCGTGTTCAGACTGCCATCGAGATGCGCGCCATCGCCGAACCCTACATTCGCCGACGGGCCATCCGCCATCTGGAGAAGGGCCGGGTGGTGATCTTCGCGGCCGGCACCGGCAACCCGTTTTTCTCCACCGATACCGCCGGGGCGTTGCGCGCCGCGGAGATCGACGCGGAGGTCATGTTCAAGGCCACCCAGGCCGAGGGGGTCTTTGATGCGGACCCGCGTTCCAATCCAGACGCGCGGCTGCTGACCCGGGTCTCTCATCTGGAGGTGCTCCAGCGCGGCCTGCGCGTGATGGACGCGACGGCCGTGTCGCTGTGCATGGAAAACCAGATTCCGATCATCGTCTTTGACCTGCGCGTACACGGGGCCATCGTGCGCGCTGTCTCGGGCGAGCCGATCGGGACGCTGGTCACGACGGAGGCCTAGTGCACGGCAGACCGATCACTGGAGGCGGTGACCAGTGGCGACGGCCCCGGAGGTGGCGGCGGCCCGTGAGCGCATGGAGAAGTCGGTGCAGGCCCTGCGTCAGGAACTGGGCGGAGTCCGCGCGGGGCGGGCGAGTCCGGCGTTGCTGGAGCGGATCCGCGTCGAGCAGTATGGCACGATGATGCCGATCCACCAGTTGGCCAACGTGACCGCGGACGGGCGCACCCTGATCGTCCAGGTCTGGGACAAGGCGGCCGTCGGCACGATCGAGAAAGCGTTGCTCAAGTCCGACCTGGGCATGACCCCGCAGACGGACGGCAACACGATCCGGCTCACGGTGCCGCAGTTGACCGCCGAGCGGCGCAACGACTTGGTGCGCCAGGTGCGCAAGCTGGCGGAGGAACAGCGCGTGGTGGTCCGCAATGTGCGCCGGGATGCCCGCGAGCAGGTCGATCGGGCGGCCAAGGCGGGGCAGCGCTCGTCGGACGAGGCCAAGCGCGATCAGGACGATCTGCAGCGGGCCACCGACGGCGCCATGGCCGAGATCGCCCGGTTGTTGGCCGACAAGGAGCGGGAGATCACGGAGGTCTGACGGCGGGCGGCGGGTGGGCCGCTTGTTCTGAGGAGGGCCGGTCGATGGCGGCGCAGACGGCGGGTGTGGGCGATGCCGTGGCCGTGGCCGTGGATGTGGATGTGGATGTGGATGTGCTCGGCTGGCCGCTGCAGGAGGCGCTGGCCGCACTGGCCGCCTCTGGGTTGCGCGCCTCGGTTCGCCGGACGGCTTTTGACACGGATCCTCCGGCCGGTTCCGGCTGGCGGGTCGTGGCCGTGCGGCGGGGCGCGACCGGGCGGGCCGCCTGCGGTCCCACCGCAGATGCCGTCGGTGACGCGGCGGTGGAGTTGGTTGCGGCGGCGTTCGCCTCCCCGTCGGCAGCGGCACCGGGGGACCCCGGGGCGGCGGGCGCGTAAAGGCAGGTGAGTGCATGAAGGCGTCGCTGTACGGCGCGCGGCCGACCCGGTCGAGTGCTGACGGTATGCCGCAGCATGTGGCCATCATCATGGATGGCAACCGGCGCTGGGCCCGGCGGCACGGTCAGCCGGACCACGCTGGCCATCGCGCTGGCGTTGAGAATTTGCGCGCCGTGGTGCGGGTCTGTTCTGACCTCGGCATCCCTTACCTGACCTGTTACGCTTTTTCGACCGAGAACTGGAAGCGCTCGGCGGCCGAGGTCGAAGGCCTCTGGACCCTGGCGCTGGAGTTTCTGCGTACCGAACTGCCGGAGTTGATCGCGCGGCGGGTGCGCGTGCGCGTCATCGGCGAGCGCGGCGGGCTGCCGCTGGCGGTGCGGCAGGCGGTGCAGTTGGCGGAGACGAGCACCGCGCGCAACCAGGGTCTGTGCCTCGTGCTGGCACTCAACTACGGCGCACGCCAGGAGATCGTCCGCGCCGCCCGCGCCCTGTGCGCACAGGCGGCGGCGGGTCAACTCGACCCCGCCACCGTCGACGAAGAGACGTTCTCCGCCCAACTGCACACGGCGGACCTGCCGGATCCCGACCTGCTCATCCGCACGAGCGGCGAGTTGCGCATCAGTAACTTCCTGCTCTGGCAGATCGCCTACACCGAGATTTGGGTGACCGATTCCTGTTGGCCCGAGTTCGGCACGGCCGAACTGCACGCGGCGTTAGACGCCTACCGCACGCGCCAGCGGCGCTTCGGCGGCTCCGATCCCCCCGGACCGCGGGATGCACCCTAGGCCGCCCGCGGCGCCCGCGGACGGCGGTTCCGGTGGGAGTGGGAAGGGGGCGCGGCCGTGGCGGTGGTCCCGCCAAAGGTGGGTTGCGCATGAGGCGCGCCGACTTCTCGCTGCCGCTGGGGCAGGCCGGAGCCCCGGCGGTCGGTCGTGGGCGGTCGCTGTTGCGCCGGGTGAGCACCATGCTCTGGGGGGTGCCGCTGGTCGCGGCGTGCCTTTGGCTGGGCGGCTGGCCGTTGGCCATCGCGACCTTTGTGCTGGCCGTTTTGGGGTTGTTGGAGTTTTGGGCCCTGGGCGGCCCCTTCGGCGTCCGCGGCCCGCTGCGACCGGAGGCCGTCGCGGGGGCGGCGGCGCTACTGATCGGCGGCACGGTCGGTCCGCGCGCCTTCGGTATCGGCATGGGTGTGGCCGTGCTGCTGGTGCTGGTGGGCGCTGTGGTGCGCGCCTCCGCCCGGGCGCGCGACGAGTTGGGGGTCGAATTGGCCGCGGCCATCTGGTCCCTGCTCGGCCTGCTGTACGTGCCGTGGCTCCTCGGACACTTCCTGTTGCTGCGCGGTCTGGGGCCGGCGGCGCACGGGCTCGTGCGCGCCCTGGCCGCCGTCGGCATCGTCTGGGTGTCGGATGTCGCGGCGTTCGTCGCCGGCGGCGCGATCGGCCGGCACCGACTCGCCGAGGGCATCAGCCCTGGAAAGTCGGTGGAGGGTGCCTGCGCCGGGGTGGTCGCCGCCGCGGCGATCGCCGGGGGCATGGCTCGGCCGATGGGCATTCCGGTCGTGGCGGCGGTGGGGGTGGGTGCCATTCTCGCCCTGGCCGGTCTTGTCGGCGATTTGTGGGAGTCCTTGCTCAAGCGCGGCGCCGGGGTAAAGGACTCGGGCGCCGGCCTGCCGGGGCACGGCGGCATCCTGGACCGCATCGACAGCCTGCTCTTGGCCGCACCGCTCGCGTACTGGCTGCTGGCGCGGCTGCCCTGGTCCCTCATCCGGCCGCACCCCTAGTCGGGCGCGGATGGGCGCCGGGCGGCCGGTGGTCGTTCTGCGGCCGCGCTCAGCCGCATCTGCCTGCAGCGTGGACCCGGGCGCAGGAGGCAGGCGGTGGCGGTGGTGGTCTGGGGCACGGGGCGCCGGTTGGTCGGGGCCCTCGCCGCGGTGGCGCTGGTATGGCTCTTGTCGCGATTCTGGCCGCTGTTGTTGGCCATCGTCTGGCCGTTTGTCACCGGCGTGGTGTGCGCCGCGGCCATGGAGCGTCCGGTCCGCTGGCTGGAGGCGCACGGGGTGGGACGGGCGGCCGCGGGCGCGCTCTGCCTGCTCGGCGGGGCCGCGGCGGTCGGCGCCGGCACCTTGTGGCTGCTCTGGACGACCTGGCGCGAGATGGAGCGCCTGCGCCACCATCTGCCGGCGGCGTATGCGGCCGTTTCCGGGCTGCTGGCCGGCCTGCAGCGGCTTCCAGGCCGCCTGCCCCCCGGGCTGCGCGCGCTGGCGACGCGGGAACTGCAGCGGTTGTACGACCAGGGCGCGCCGATACTGAGCCATGCGGTCAGCGCCCTGCAGCGCACGGCCGCCGGTCTGCCGGACGCGGCCTTCGGCCTTTTCGTCGTCTTCGTCACGGCGTACTTCGCCTGTCGCGACCGCCAGCGCCTGGTGGCCCTCGCGCGCGAGCGGCTGCCGGCGGCCTGGACGCCGCGCCTGCTTGTGACCGCGGCGGCGGTGCGCGATTCGGCCTGGGGGGTGGTGCGGGCCCAGTTGCTCCTGGCCGGCGCCACCTTCGTGGTCAGCCTGGCCGGACTGGCCATGGTCGGGGCCCCGTACGCCCTGCTTGCCGCGTTGGTGGCCGCGGTATTCGACATCCTGCCCGTGGTGGGGCCAGGGCTGCTGTATGGGCCGTGGATCGCGGTCCTGCTGGCCACCGAGCGGGCCGGGGCCGCCGGTGCCCTGGCGCTGGTGCTGGCCGCCGTGGGCGCGATGCGCTGGTTGCTCACACCGCAACTGCTCGGACGCCAGACGGGGTTGCATCCGTTTGCGGCGCTCGCGGCCATGTATGTCGGTGCGCGGTTGGGCGGCGTCGCCGGGTTGCTGCTGGGCCCGATCGCCGCGACGGCGCTGCAGTCGGCGTGGCGGGTGCCGGCGACGATCGTCGTGGTAGAATCCGCGCAGGCAGGGGGGTGCGGCCCACGACGCGGCAGCGGGGCGTAGCGATCATCGGGGCGACCGGATCCATCGGCACTCAGGCTTTGGACGTCATCGCCCGCCACGGCGAGCGCCTGCGCGTGGTGGCCCTGGCGGCGGGAAGCCGCTGGCGCGAAGCGGCCGCCGCCGCCGTATCGGCGGGCGCCGAGGCCTTGGCCTTGGCCGATCCTGCGGCGGCGTCCCGGGCGGAGGCGGAACTGGCCGGCCGCGATATCCGGGTGCTATCCGGCCCCGACGGCGTCGATGCCGTGGCGGCATGGCCCGGTGCCGACGTGACGCTCGTGGCGGCGACCGGGCTGGCGGGGCTGCGGCCGGTGTTGGCCGCGGTGGAGACCGGGCGCGACGTCGCGCTGGCCAACAAGGAGTCCCTGGTGGCCGGCGGCGCGCTGGTCACAGGGGCCGCCCGCCGTAGCGGGGCGCGCCTCTTGCCGGTGGACGGTGAGCACTGCGGCCTGTTTCAATGCCTGCGCGGCCGCGACCCGATGGGCGTCTCCCGCCTGTGGTTGACGGCTTCCGGCGGTCCCTTCCGGACCCTTGGCGCGCGCCGCCTGCGCGCTGTGACGCCGCAGCAGGCGCTGTGCCACCCGACGTGGCGCATGGGGCCGCGGATCACGATCGATTGCGCCACCCTGATCAATAAGGGTCTCGAAGTGATCGAGGCCAGCTGGCTGTTCGGGGTCGCCACGTCGGCCGTGCGGGTCGTCGTCCACCCGCAGAGCGTGGTCCACGCCCTGGTCGAGTTCGTCGACGGCTCCTGCATCGCCCAGTGTTCCCATCCGGACATGCGCCTGCCGATCGCCTTTGCCCTTTCGTACCCGGAGCGCTGGGCCCAAACCGCCGTCGGCGCGCTCGATCTGGCCGCCCTCGGACGGCTGACCTTCGAGCCGCCGGACCTGCGGCGGTTCCCCTGCCTGGCGTTGTCGTATCATGCCGCCGAACTCGGGGGCCTGGCGCCGGCGCGGCTGAACGCGGCCGACGAGGTGGCGGTCGCGCGCTTTTTGCGCGGGGACATCGGGTTCACGGACATCTCCCGGCTGTTGACGGACGTGGTCGACCGGCTGGGGGCGCAAGGTGACGGCGGCCTGGAGGGCATCCTCGATGCCGACGCTCAGGCGCGCGCCGCGGCGCTCGCCTGGCGGCCGCGCCGCAGCGGATCGGCCGCCGCGCGGGGGAAGGCGGTCGGATCATGAGCTGGTTACCCGCCGTGCTGGTGCTGGGTGGATTGATCTTCGTCCACGAACTCGGCCACTTCGCCGCCGCGCGCCTTTGCGGGGTGGAGGTCGAGGAGTTCTCGCTCGGCTTCGGGCCGAAACTGCTTGGTATCCGCTGGCGGGGCACGCTCTATGCCCTGCGGCTCTTTCCCGTCCTGGGCTACGTGCGCATGGCGGGCATGTATCCCGCGGAAAACGACGGCTCGGAGGAGGCGGCCCGCAGCCGGGCCGCCAACGAGCGCGGCACGGGGTTCGCCAGCCGGCCCCTGTGGCAGCGCGTGACCGTGATCGCCGCCGGCCCGATGACCAATTTCCTGGTGGCCTTCCTGCTGTATGCGGCGGCGTTCGGACTCGTCGGCCTGCCGGTCGCGCCGACCCTGCAGATCCGGGCGGTGGAAGCGGGGATGCCCGCCGCGGCCGCCGGGATCCGTCCGGGGGACACGGTGGTGGCGGTGGACGGCGCGCCCATTCACAGTTGGGGCGGGCTGCACACCGCGATTCTGCAGGCGGTCAAGACGCGCCCGGGCCAGCCATTGCGCCTGGAGGTGCGGCGCGGCGGCCAGGAGCAGACGGTCCGGGTGCATCCGCGCCAAACCGCCTCCGGTCCCCTGATCGGTGTGCTGCCGGTCTTGCGCATCATGCGCCTGCCACCGCTGCGCGCGATCGCCGGCGGGGCGCTGCAGACCGGCGCCACGGTGGTGCAGAGCCTGACGGCGCTCGGCAGCCTGATCGCCGCAGCCGTCCGGCACCGGCCGACTCAGGCGCAGCTGGTCGGCCCCATCGGTATCGGCAACGCCATCGATCAGGCATCCCAGGTCGGCGCCGTGGCGGTGATGCTCCTGGCGGCCCTGTTGTCCGCCAATCTCGGGCTGTTGAACCTGCTGCCGATCCCGGCCCTGGACGGCGGGCGGCTGACCTTTCTCGGCATCGAGTGGGCGCGCGGCGGCCGGCCGGTGGATCCAGCCAAGGAAGGGCTGGTGCACTTCATCGGCCTGGCGTTGCTGATGGCGATGATCGTGCTGGTCTCGGTGCACGACCTGGGACAACTCGGCTGACGGGCCGGGGGGCTTTACGTCCGGACGCCGGGACGGGATGATGGGGATGCCCGCGCTGGGCCCCGTGCCCGGGCGGGGATGGGGGTAGGGGTGGATGCAGGAGATGTACCGCCGGCGGCGCAGCAGGCAGGTGCGCGTCGGCCGCTGTCTGGTGGGCGGTGACGCCCCGGTGTCCGTTCAATCCATGACCAAGACCGATACCCGCGATGTCGAGGCCACCATGGCCGAGATCTACCGGCTGCACGTTGCGGGCTGCGACATCGTCCGCCTCGCCGTGCCGGACGCCGAGGCGGCCGCGGCTTTGCAGAGCATCCGGCGCCAGACGGAGATGCCGCTGGTCGCCGATATCCACTTCGACCACCGCCTGGCGCTGGCGGCGCTGGAAGCGGGCGTCGACAAACTGCGGCTCAATCCGGGCAATATCGGCACGCGGGCCAAGGTGGAAGAGGTGGTGCGCGCCGCGCGCGACCGCGCGGTACCGATCCGGATCGGCGTCAACGCCGGGTCCCTGGAAAAGGACATTTTAGAGCGGTCCGGCCGCGTGCCGGACGCGCTGGTGGAATCGGCCCTGCGCCACGTCGACATTCTGGAGTCGTGCGGCTTCGAGGACATCGTCATCTCCTTGAAGGCATCGGATGTACGGACAATGATCGCGGCGTACGAACGCATCGCCGACCGGGTTCCCTACGCGCTTCACCTGGGGGTCACGGAGGCCGGTCCGGTATTCCAGGGAACGGTGAAGTCTGCTGTGGGCATCGGCCACCTGCTCGCACAGGGCATCGGCGACACCCTGCGCGTCTCGCTCACCGGGGACGGCGGCGAGGAGGTGCGGGTCGGCCACGAGATCCTGTATGCGCTCGGGTTGAAGGTCAAGCGGCTTGAGATCGTCTCCTGCCCCTCATGCGGACGTTGCGAGATCGATCTGTTCACGGTGGTGCGCGAGGCCGAGCGGCGTCTGGCGGACGCCGACCTGCCGCCGATGAAGGTGGCTATCATGGGCTGTGTGGTCAACGGCCCGGGGGAGTCGATGGAAGCGGATGTAGGCCTTGCGGGCGGTAACGGCCTGGGTATTCTGTTCCGCAACGGCCGGATCGTGCGCCGGGTGCGGGAAGCGGAGATGATCGACGCCCTGGTGGAAGAGTGCCGGCGGTTCGCCGCGGACGTGGACCGGGCGGGTTGATCCCGGGCCCGGTCCGGTCCGGCAGGCATGCCCACCCCTCAGCGGCTGGCGCTTTCCACGATGGCCCGCATGCGCTGCAGGCCGTCTGAGACCACCGTCAGCGGGTCCTGCTCCCAGAGTCCCGGATGGAAGAGTTCGAGCGACAGCGGCCCGTGGTAGCCGACGGCGCGCAGGGAACGGATCAACTCCTCAAGCGGCAGGCAGCCATCACCCGGCTGCACCCGGTCCGCGTCCACCTGTGTTTCCCGCGGCTTGTCGCGCGGCGCGTCGTTGAAGTGGCAAATACCGATCTCCCAGCCGGGGACCGTGCGCACCTCGTCGAAACTGCCGCCGCCGCGGTAGATGTGGAAGGGATCGAGGACGACCGTGGCGTCGCGGTCGCAGGCGCGGGCGCAGACCTCCCGGCAGGTGCGCAGGTCGTGGATCTGCGGCACAAAGCCCAGGAATTCCATCATGGGCAGCACGCCGATGCGGCGGCCCAGGCTGAGCAGCCGCGCGTAGCGCTCGCCCGCGACGGCGAGGTCGACGTGGGTCTTGATCGGTGGGGACGCGACGATGCGCGGGCATCCCAGGGCCGCGGCGATCTCCATCCGCCCGGCGGCCAGGCCGAGAAACTGGGCGAAGCCGTCCGCGTCCGCCTCGGCCCAACGGCTGAGCGCGATCATCGAAGGCACCTGCAGGCCCGCGTGGCGCAAATGCGCGCGCAGGGCCACCATCGTGCCGCCGTCGCGCAGAAACGCTTCGACATCGTCACACCACAGTTCGATCATGTCGTAGCCGGTGCGGGCGGCCAGTTCGATCTTCTCCCGCAGGGGCCTGGGCCGGATGGTGCTGGTGTTCAGGCACAGAGGGAACAACGGCGCGCACTCCCTTTCGCAGAACGGTCCGTTCCTCTGGAACGTTTGCAACGTTCCGCGACGGGTGGGCGGTTTCCTGTCCGCCGCCCCCGCGGCGGCCGGCTTGACGGTACGGGTGTCTCGACCCTACGATGCAAACGTTGCGGGCGCCTCCCGAGCCGGTGCCCCCGGGGCGATCGGCGGGGGTCGGCCGGGTGGGTCGGTGCGATGACGGGGAGCCCTCGGCCGTGCGGCAGCAGCGATCCGGGCCACTTCGGTGTGAGGCCCGGGGCAGGCACGCCAGGTCCCGCCCCTGAGCCCAACGCGCGATGAGCGGGTCGGTTGGCGTCCGTTATCGCGCCACCGGAGTGTAGTCCAAGGGTGGTACCACGGCCGAGACGCCGTCCCTCGGCCCCTCATGGGGGGGCAGGGACGGCTTTTTGGCGTCCGGAGGGGCTATAGATGTGACCGGCGGGGCCGGGAAGGATGGATGGCCATGATGGCCCAGATGTCCAGGTTGCTCGTTCCGACGTTGCGCGAGGCCCCGGCGGACGCCGAGTTGGCGAGCCATCGCCTGCTGGTGCGCGCCGGTTTCATCCGCCGCGTGGACCAGACATCGGGCTTTTATTCGCTTCTCCCGCTGGGCCAGCGGGTCAAGGCCCGGATCGAGGCGGTCATTCGCCAGGAACTCGACGGGATCGGCGGCCAGGAATGTCAGTTGCCCATCGTGCAACCGGCGTCGCTTTGGGAGCGCAGCGGCCGCTGGGCGGTCTACGGCCAGGAAATGTGGCGCCTGGCCGACCGGCACGAGCACCGCTACTGTCTGGGGCCGACGCACGAGGAGGTCATCACGGCGCTGGTCGGCGGGGAAGTGCGTTCCTGGCGGCAACTACCCCAACTGCTGTACCAGATCCAGAACAAGTACCGCGACGAACAGCGTCCGCGCTTCGGTTTGTTGCGCTCACGCGAGTTCGTCATGAAGGACGGCTACTCGTTTCACACGGACGAGGCAGACTTCGATCGGTGCTACGCTGAGGTGTACCGCGCTTACGAGCGGATCTTTCGCAGGATCGGCTTGGACTGCCGCCCGGTGCAGGCCGACTCCGGAGCGATCGGGGGATCCCTGTCGCACGAGTTCATGGCCCTGGCCGACGCGGGCGAAGCCGAGGTCGTGCTGTGCAACGCCTGTGGGTACGCGGCGGACGTCGAGCGGGCCGAGGCCGGGTTGCGGCAGCCGCCGCCTGTGCGCGCCATGCAGCGCGTGGCTACACCCGGGGCGCGCAGCGTAGAAGAGGTGTCGAGCGCCCTGGGCGTCGTCCCGGCGGCGGTGGCCAAGTCGCTGTTTTTCCGGGCGACATACGCCGACGGGCGCCAGGAGGTGGTTGCCGCGTTGCTGCCGGGTGACCGTACGCTCAACGAGGTGCAACTGCGCAATGCTTGCGGGGCCCTGGAGTTGGTGCCGGCGAGTCCCGGTGAGGTCGAGGTGCCGCTGGGATCCGCGGGCCCGGTCGGGCTGCGGGGTGTGCGCTTGGTGACGGACCGCGAGGTCGCCAGCGGCGGCGGTTGGGTCGTCGGGGCCAACGAGGAAGGCGTGCACCTGGTCGGGGTGTGTCCGGGGCGCGACTTCGACCCGGGCGCCGTCGCGGCGCTTGCCACCGCGCGGACCGGGGATGCCTGTCCCGAGTGCGGGGCAGCGCTGCGGGCCCGCCGCGGCATCGAGGTCGGCCAGGTGTTCGGGCTGGGGACGAAGTACAGCGCGGCCCTGGGCGCCACGTACCTGGATGCGGCCGGCCAGGAGATCCCGATGGTGATGGGCTGCTACGGCATCGGCGTGACGCGCACCCTCGCCGCCGTCGTGGAGCAGCACCATGACGGCGACGGCATCCGCTGGCCGGCCGCCGTGGCTCCCTACGGTTGCGCCCTGGTCACGGTGGGCGTCGGCGAGCAAGGGGCTCAAGCCGTCGAGGCCGCGCAGGCCGTCGGGCGCCGACTGGCCGACGCCGGGGTGGATACACTGTGGGACGACCGGGATGAACGCCCCGGAGTGAAGTTCAAGGATGCCGACCTCATCGGGCTACCGGTTCGCGTCACCTTCGGGCGGGCACTGGAACGCGGGTTGGTCGAAGTGAAAGCTCGAACGGCCTCCGAGCCGCAGCTTCTCCCCCTGGACGCCGCGCCGGCCGCGGTGGCGGCGGTGCTGCAGGCTTGAAAAGCATGTGCGGGCCGGCGGGGATCCAGGGGGTGCGCATGGAATCCCCGTCCCATGGGACTACTGGTTCAGACCGTCTTGTGCTGATCGGGCGAGGGGGAAGGGCGCGTGCGCAGCGGTGGGGGACCTAACCCTTTGGGGACGGCGGGCGCGGCGGCGCTGGCGTCGACCCAAGCTGGCGTGGTGGGCCCGCCCGCCGAAGGACCGCGACGGTTGCCGCGGACCGTGGCGGTCATCCCCGCCTACAACGAAGAAAAGACCCTTGGCGACGTGCTGGCGGTGGTGCGCGGGGTTGCGGCCATCCATCGCGTCTTCGTGATCAGCGACGGTTCCCGTGATGGGACGGCGGCCGTGGCCCGGGCCGGCGGGGCGACCTGTATCGAACTGCAGGAGAACGTGGGCAAGGGTGGGGCGCTTAAGGTTGGGATCGACGAGGCCGACGCCGAAGTCTACGTCTTCCTGGACGCGGACCTCATCGGCCTGACGCCCGGCCACGTTCAGGCCCTGCTGGATCCGGTGTTGCGCGGCGAGGCGCAGATGACCCTCGGCGTCCTGGAAAAGGGCCGCATGGCCACCGACCTCGCCCACGTGGTGGCACCCTTCCTTTCCGGACAGCGGGCGGTCACCCGCGACGTGCTGGCCGGGTTATCGGGGATGGAGACGTCGCGCTACGGCATCGAGGTGGCGCTCAACCGCCACCTGCGCAAGCACCGCGAGACGGTACGGCTCGTGACGATGGAAAACCTCACCCACCGGATGAAGGAAGAAAAGCTCGGCCTCCTGCGCGGCTTCGTCGCAAGGCTCAAGATGTATTGGGAAATCGTCAAACTGGCCGGCGAGTGAGGGCCGCGGTCCCCCTGCGCGCCACGGTGGCTATCCCTGAGGCCACATCGGCGGTGTGCCGCCTGCCGGACCTGGAGGGCGGCCCGCCTCGGCCGCCCTCCAGGTCCGGCAGGTCCCCGCGGAGTGGGCCTGCGGCCGCACCACCGTCCTCCTCGCACCCTCCGAAGCCGCAGTCCTGTGGGTATGGTCGCCCTCCGCCGATCCCGGCGCCGAAGCGCACGCCGGACGGCAGGAACCGCCGCACGCGGCCGAAAGGGACGCCCGTCGCCGTTGGCCCGGATCCACTCCGAGCGTGGTATCGGGGGAGGGTGCGTGTGGCGGACCGCGGTCGACGCCGGTCTCCGTTCCCGGCCGTCACCGTGTTGCCCTTGGCGCTTGGCCGCGCACCCCGTCTGCGTCCGGACGGCCCCGGGCCGCGGATCAGAGGGGGGGAGCGCGATGAAGCCGTTTGGCGCGGCGGGGCGTCCGCTGTCTCGCCGGGTCGCCCTCAGGTCGGGTGCCATCGCCGCCGGTGGTGCCGCCGTCGCGGCTGTGGCCGCCGGCTGTGGACCGACGGCCGCCAAGCCGACCAGGACGCCGGTCACGTTCACGCTGGTGTGGCGCCCCTGGTATAACTTTCCGAACGGGACGGCTGCCAGCGCACTGCACCTGTACCAGGAGGGGATCCGGCCCTGGCTGGACCAGAACCGGGGGGTCCGGGTGCAGATCTCGACGATGGGCTACCAGACTGCGACCATCGCCGCGATGCTGGCCGGGGCGGGTCCGGACGTCTTCGAGGACTGGGTGTTGCCGCCGTACATCGAGCAGAACCTTGTCTATGACTTCGAACCGTACCTGCGCCAGGAGAACATCAATACGTCCTTGTTCCCTAAGGGTGAAATGGACTTTTTCTATGCGGCGGCACGTTTTAATCCCAAAGGGGGGCTCTACTGCCTTCCGGCCTATATCCACACACTGGCAATGGCCGTCAACGAAGGTGTCCTGGACACGATCGGACAGAAGTATCCGCAACCGGACTGGACATACCGGCAGTGGACCGACCTGTGGCTTTCCACCACGGTCAAGAGCGCCGACCCGACCAAGCGGCGGTATGGCGGCCAACTCTACTGGGGCGGTTACGACTACCACGGGTCCAATCCCGCTCCCTTCTACCTCAAGGGCTTCGGCGGCGGCTACGTGGATCCGTCCGACGCCACCAAGTGCACCCTCGACCACCCCGGCTCGATCGCCTGCCTCGAATGGGCCTATCAACTGCAGCAGGAGCAGGCGATCGGCTACGGAGACTTCGCGACGGGCCGCCAGGTGACGCAGCCGCGCGGCACGGCCGGTGGGCTGCCGTTTTCCGCCACGGCCTGGAAGGGCGTCAAATGGAATCTGTATCCGATGCCCGTCTGGCCCAAGGGCCGGTACACCTTCGCGGCAAGCGACTTTTACGCCATCTACAACGGAACGAAGCGTCCGGACATCGCCTGGTCCTTTCTCAAGTTCCTGTGCGTCGACACCCACTGGCAGCGCTTCATGATGCGCATGGCCCTCAACGGCCCCAATCAGGGCCGGCTCTACCCGGAGTGGTCGCGGGTGGTGCAATCGGTCGCCCCGCCGCTGCGCGGCAAGAACCTGGACGTGATCGTGCAGGCGGTGCAGAAGAACGAACCGTACTTCGGCCACAGTTTCGAATACAACGACGCCGCGTCGGCCGCCGCGATCAACCGTTACACGGGTTTGGCCCTGGCCCGCAAGATGAGTGTGACGACGGCCGCGCGGGAGGCCACGCGGGTGGTCGACGCCCTGCAGAAGGCGGGCCAAACGACGACGACCGCCTCGAACCGATTCACACGTGCCTTTGCGCCCAAGGGACCGATGATCGCGAAGGTGCAGCCTGGCCTGTGAACGGGTCCGCAGGGGGAGGGGGAGAGGGATGTCGCAAGAGCGCTTTGACCGGGCACCCGGGATGGCCTCCCGCCGCCGGGGGCTGCTGTTGGGTGCCTCAGGGGCGTTGTGCTTGGCGGCGGGGTGCGGGCGGGGGACACGCGCCGCCGCCAACGCCCCGGGCGGCAAGTCGGGGGCGACGAAGGCCAAGCAGGTGCCCCGGTTACCCGTCAAGGGCACCCCGTCGTGGCCGGTCGACGTGGCGACCGCACAGCCGACGGCCGGCTGGAGCATGTACGCCATGCGCGCCGGCCGGGTGCAGATGGTGACCTTCGGCCGCGACGTGTGGAACCACCACGACGATTGCGGCTTTTTCTACGCCCCGGCGAAGGGGGACGGATCCTGGCACGCGCGGGTCGCGCTGCAGAGCCCCACGGACGCCTGGGCAAAGGCCGGCCTGATGCTGCGCAACGGCACCGACCCCGGCTCGGCGATGGTCTTCTGCTGCGTCAGCGTCGGTCACGGGGCCGGCGTCCAGTGGCGCCCCGCCAAGGACCAACCGGCGACGGCCAAGGGCATGTTCGACCCCATGGCGGTCGCGCCGGTCTATTTGAGCATGCAGCGCAAGGGCGACACGTACGGGTTCGCGGATTCGGTGGACGCAAAGACGTGGCGCAACCACACCACGCTGACCCTGAAGGGCGTGATCGCCTCCAGCTACCTCGTCGGGCTGGCAGTCAGTTCCCACCAGCCGACCCTGCAGGGACTGGCCGGCTTCGACCGGCTGAGCTTCAAACCGCTCCATTACGCGGCGGTCATCCAGACCTCGCTGCCGGCCAACTGGTGAGCCCGCGGCGGTGGGGCGCGCCAGTTGGCCGCCCCACAGCTTCGTCCGGCGGCGAGCGCCGGGCGCGCCCAGCGGTCCCGGCTACGCCGGCGGCGCGACCGGTTCGATCTTCCCGGACTGCATGGAGCGCACGGCCGCCTCGGCCATCGCCACGGCGGCCCGCCCGTCTTCGCCCCGGAGTTGCGGGGTCACGCCGTCGAGCGCCGCGGCGACCAGGAATCCCAGTTCGCGGACGTGGGCGTCCGGCACGGCCAGCGCGTCCCCGCTCAACTCGCCCGCGGTGCCGTCGAAGCGCTTCCAGTCGATGCGCCGCGGCCCGCCGTTGCTGAACCGCAGGGTGCCCTCCGTACCCTGCAGGGTTCCGGTGTATTCGGGCAGGGCGGCGCCGATGCTGCAGTGCAGCGCGCCGAACGCACCCTCCGCAAAGCGCACCGAGACCATGGCCGTATCCTCGAAGTCTACGCCGGATACGACCGCGTTCGCCCCCATCGCATACACCGACTGCGGCTCACCCAGGAGGCAGCGCATGAAGTCGAGCTCGTGTACGTTGACTTCAAAGAGCGGGCCGCCGGACGTGCGCCGCTGCTGCCGCCACGGTTGGCGTTCGCCCCAACCGCCCGCCCGCGTGATGCGTAGTGCGAACGGCCGGCCCAGGACACCGTCGGCGACGAGGGTGCGGATGTGGTCGAACACGGGCAGCAAGCGCAGGACATGCCCCACCACCAAGTGGACTCCGGCCGCCCGGGTGGCGGCAAGCATGCGATCGGCATCGGCGGTGCTCAGGGCGAGGGGCTTCTCGCAAAAGATGTGCTTACCGGCCTTGGCGGCGACCTCCACCAGGTCGACATGCGTGAAGTTCGGCGTCGCGATGATGACCGCCGCGATCCGGTCGTCGGCGAGCAACGCCTGGGCATCCGTCGTCCAGGGCACCCCCATCTCTTCGCCGAAGGCGCGCGCCGCTGCGCCATCCAGGTCGCACACCTGTGCCAGTTGGGCTCGGGGCACCTTCCCCAGTGCCCGACCGAGGGTGCGCGCCATGCCGCCGCAACTCAAAAGGCCCACCTGAAGCGTGTCCGCCAAGCCGAACGCCTCCCTGAGCTGGATGACCTACGCGGGCGCTGTTCCCGCCGGAGACCGCCTCCTCCTGCGGGTGACTGGGAGGTGAAAGGGGGCGGAGGCGCCGCCCTGGCGCGCACCTCCACCCCCAGGGGCCGCTCAGGCCATGGTGGCCCAGTTCTTGGGCACGGGACCGGCGGCCGGGGCCACGCCGGTGGCTCCGAGTTGCAGCAGTTTGGTGGGCTTGAAGCTCACGTGGTCGAGCGTGGCGCGAATGTATCCCTTGTTCTTGAAGGCGGCGTTGTGCGCCAAACACATGATTCCGATCCAGCAGCCACCCATCTCGATCAACCCCGGCTGACCGGCCTGAACCCATGTCTTACCATCAAACGATGCGAAGGCCGTCCACGTGGTCCCTTTGCGGCTCAGCTTCAGCCACAGCGGCTTGAGCAGGTAGTTCTTGTGCGGCTTGGTGTTGGGTTTCATCAGCGGGGCCGGGGTCTTACCGGGGTACTGGTTGATCGCGCCCGCCGGGGTGAGGCCCGGCAGCATCCGGTACTGGACCTCGATATCGTGGGCCCCGGTGACGTGGGCGCTCACCATCGGTGCGTCACTGGAAAGGTCGCCGCGGGCCATGATGCCGATCTTACTCCACTGGCTGAGGTGCGGGCAGGTGAGGTTGGTGATCGAGACCACGCGGCACGACCATTCGCCCTCGCTTTCCATAAACGGCGCCGCGGCGAAGGTGCAGTTGTCCGAAGCGAGGTAGACGTCCCAACCGTCGCCGAGCATCGTGTAACTGCCGTTGGTGCGGTTGGCCAGGATGTACGGGCTGGTGGTCGCCGGCACGCCGATGCCGTGGATCTTGGGCGCCGGATACTTGGCGGTGGGGGACGGCTTGACGGAGCGGATCGCCGCCAGGGTGGCCGCCTGGGCGGCCTGCGCCGACTTTCCCGTCGCCTCGACGGCGTCGATCTGGTGGGTCAGGTTCTTGAAGCCGGTGCGGATGCTGACCTTGCGGTTGTATATGTCGGTGGTCACCGGCGGGATCAGCGCGTCGGCCTGTACCGGCTCGTAGGCGAAGAACTGCTGCGGATAGGCGTAGCCTCCGACGGCGGCGTCCCGGTACCACTTGATCTGCTTGTTTTTCAGTATGGGCGCGGTCTGCACCCAGAGCGTCTCCCACCGGTCCCATAAGCTCAGCTTGCAGGGCTCCAGCAGTGTGGACCGCATGACGAATTCCTGCCAGTAGTCCTCATATGTCAGCCATTTCATGACTTCCCACGCATAGTCGTGGTGCTTGCTGTTGGCGTTGACGCCCCAGAAGGGGTGCGGTGCACTTTTGTGGTGGCAGACTATGGAAATGCCGCGCGACGTGGTAATATCTGGAACCAGGATTTGGCAGGGAGTATAGAAAACATTCCTCACTTGGCCGGAATC
>JAJZXK010000196.1 GCA_021806565.1 Bacillota bacterium
ACACCGGCCGCACGGCAGACGTGGAGCGGCTGGTCGAGCGGGTGCGGGTGTTCCGCAGGCTGGTGGTGTACGACGTATACGGGCCGATATCGCGGCACGTGCGCTGCGTCGGCGTGCCGGTGCGGATGGCAGAGCCAAGCAAAGTTTGACGCCTCGCCTTCGGGCGGGGCGCGCATGGTTTGGGCCGGCGAAGACTAGGGGGTGCGACTCCCCTTCGGCCTTTCGGTACATGCGAGCCGTGCCATGGCAGTCATGGCGGGGCGTGAAAGGGCCGTAGGTTAACAGGAAACCGTCGCCGGTTCCTTCGTGGCGCACCGGGTCAGTTGCCAGGTGCGCCACAACTTTTCCTAGTCGGCCGCGCCGGAGGGGGTGATGCCCAATGCCGGATATCGACACCCGTGACCGCGCCAATGAGGACAAGCCTCATCGGCGCCGGTCCGTCCTAGTGTCGCCATCTTGGCGGTACTGACTCACCCCCAGGCTCGCGCTGGGGGGGTTTTTCTCTCAGTTATTCCAGTTTGAGGGAGATAGGTAAGAAATCGCCCACGGTGCAGGCGTGTCTGCGTTTGCGCACGGACCAAGTTTCTTCCTTCGCGCGTCCTCCGCGGCACAAGGGTGACCGTGGGTTTGAGATTGTACGCGCGGACGACCCTGGCAGCACGCGGGAGCGCGACAAGCGAATCGGCGAGGAAGTCCGAGAGTTTCTGCTGAACACGGGCTGGCCGTCGCGTCACTCGGGCGTCAACGGTAGGCCGAGAGACTCGTTTGCGGACTACCTAGCGAAGATCATCCGCGACTATTACTACATCGCTGCGCCGGCAACCGAGATCGTCTACGACACCCGCGGGGTGCCGGCCGAGATTTGGGCGATTGACGGTGCCACGATCGAAATGCAATGGTCTGACCGCTACATCCCGACTACGCGCTATGGGCGGCAGCTTGAGCAGCCGGTGGCGTATGTGCAGGCGGTAGACGGCCAGATTGAGACGGAGTACGCAGCAGACGAGCTTATCTTTGTGCCGGCTAACCCGGTGACGGATGTAGAGCAGGGTGGGTACGGCGTCTCCTGTCTGGAGGGGTGCGTTGACTGGGTGGCAGCCGAGGTGTTGGCGCTCCAGTACAACAGCAACTACTTCGACCACGGGAGCGTTCCTCCTGGAATCCTCGCCGTGATGGGCAACCTATCGGAGGAAGTACTCGAAACCCTGAACGTCATGTGGGAAACAGACGTGAAGGGCGTCGTCGGCCAGCACAAGCCGGTGGCCATCGCGATGGAGGAAGGTCGCCAGGTCCAGTGGATCCCGATGAAGCAGAGCAACCGTGACATGGAGATGGGCGACTTCCGCGACAAGCTGCGGACGGACATCTGCAGCGTATTTGGCGTGGACCCGGTGGAGATCGGCCAGCGAACCGCGTCCAACAGCGGCGGCATGAGCGCGTCGGACAACACGGAAGCGAAGATCGACCTAAGCCGTGACCGCGGGCTGGTTCCGTTGTTGCAGTGGTTTGAGACGATCATCAACCGCTTCCTGATGCCGAAGCTGGCTCCGGGCTACATCTTTCGGTGGACCGGAATCAACGCCGAAGATGAGATGCAGAAGGTGCAGTACCTGACCGCGCAGACCCAGGCCGGCGGCCTGACCCTGCGTGAGTGGCGGCGCGCGATGGGTCTGTCGGACGTGCCCCCTGGTGCGAAGGATGGCAAGTGGCTGGATGCGCCGCTGAATCCGCAGGCGTTGCAGGTGTGGATGCAGGAGAACGGGATGCAGCCGGCGATGGCCCCAGGCGGACCGCAGGGTGCGGCGGACAAGGCGCAGGGCAAGCCGCCTTCGCTGGCGACGGTGCGTGCGCCCAAGTCCCTGCAGCCAGTAAAGAAGAGCCTGGTGGTTCCTTCGGGCTACGGCTGGGAATACGCTTGGCGGCCTAGCGCGTGAAGCATTTCGAATAGGAGGAGGTCGCCGCCGTGTCGGATGATGCGACGTGGGGGCGCCTCGTGAGCCCGCAGGATGCGTTGCTCTGGTGGCTACTGCCACGGGTGGGTGCGGCGTCGCGACGCGCGGCAACCTCGGCGCTACGGTGGGCAGGCGAGAACCTACACTCCCCCGCCGACATTGACGCATGGATTGAGCGCACTTCCTCTGATCCTGGCATTAACCCGCTTGCGGTAGCGTCATACCTGTCGGCGATCCCCCTGCTGATTGGCGCGATGCACCGGCCGCCGACCCCGGAGAGCGTGCAGGATGCCCTGCATGGTGTAAGCCTCGATGCGATGCCACCAGGGTTGCCGGAGGACGCGGCACGCGTCCTGGTGGCCGTCATGCAACGCGAGGAGGGCCTTGGAGGCGGCGCGCGCGGAGGTCCGCCAGGCGCTGCGGGTGGAGGCGGTCCGCCTGGCGGGGTGCCGCCGTGGCGAGGGGTAAGGCTGACTCCGGACGTGCGCCGCGCGATTCAGTGGGCGCATGCGTCGGCCGCGGTCAACGTGTCTCGCTGGGCGAGCACGGTTCGAGACGACCTGCGATGGCAGACGATGGTCGGGCTGAAGTCCGGCCGCTCCTATCGCGAGCAAGCCCGTGTGCTGCGTGACCGCTATACGCAGTGGGGTGCGGACTTCGAGCGCGTGGCGCTGACCGAGGCGCATGCATCGATGATGGCCGGGCGTCTTCTCGGCTACCCCGAGGGATCAACGGTGCGCGCGATCCTCGCGCCGGGTGCGTGCCAAGATTGTCGGCGACTGCTGGAGGGCAAGACCTTCACCGTGCGGCGTGAGCCCGGCGATTCGTGGACTGAGGTGTGGCCGGGCAAGACTAACGCAGGTCTGCCGCGCAGTGAGTGGCGGCCGTGCGTGCCCGAGCACCCCCGTTGTCGGTGCGTGCTGGTCATACAGGGCTTCGGTAAGCACTTCACGACATAGCGACGGAGGCGACATTGTGCAGGAGTACCGAGGACATTACGGACGCATCGCCGTCGACAACTGGGGCACGCAAGTGGCGGGCGCCGTCGACCAAGAGCCGCCGCTGCCCGCATGGTTCGGGCGCAGTTGCTCTGTTGGTTATGAGCGCGCAGACGGATGGACACGGCGCACCTGCATCCGGTGGCAACGCGGGAAGTGTTCCGTGCCGGCAGGAATGACCCTGGTCGGCTTTTCCCGCGATCCGTCCTTCATCGCGCCAGGGGTGCCGGTTATCGTGCGCTGCACGCGAGGCGACGTGATCGCCACGCGCGTGACACCGATGCGGCGCTGGCTGATGGGCGCCCGCGGCAGTTGGCGCTCCTGGATGCGTGGAAGGATGGCGACACGCTAATGGGACAAAAGGACATCCTCTACCCCGGTCTGAACGACCCCCGCCGCAAACCCACCAAGCAGGTCCTCGCGTCCCAGGATGACATCACCCGCCTGGCCGGCGAAACCCACGACCAACTGCAGACTGTCGCCACCCAGGCGGGGCTCGCGCTGGCTGCGCTCCAGGGGGAGAACCTCACGCGCCAACAGGAGATCGCGCAGTGGGGCGTGGAGCACCTCGTACTGCTGCGCGTCTTGGTGCGCCGCGGGGTCATCACGGAAGACGACTTGCGCGCCGAACGAGAAGCGGTCCGCGCCGATGTGGAGGCCGCGCAGTCCGAGCCGGGAGAAGATCCGTCACCCGTCAACGAAGCCTAGACCCTCGACAACAACAACATGCGCGCGCGGCCCGCCGATTACCGGCGGCCTTTTTCGCGTTGGAGGACGATTTGTGGTGAGTGAGTCCAAAGAGTTCAAGGTTCGTAGCCGGTCTGTCCCGGAACTGCAGAAGGAGCCGACGCATCCTGCGGTGTTGGCCAAGGCTATCTCATGCGAGTGCCGCGAGGGTTCGCCCCCGGTAGTGACGTGCATCGGCCATGCGTCGTGCGCCATCGCTCTGCAGGGGCTGGAGTTGGCGCAGTCACAGCTTGCGCAGGACGGCCTAGCGATAATGTGGCGAGAGGATCACCAGGTGGTGACCCTGGAGGAGAGCGGCGGCAAGGCCCTGCAGACCCGATACGTCGTGACGATGAGCGAAGGAGATGGAGTCATTGGCGCGTGCGACGACTAAGGCAATCATCCAGGTGACGATGAGCGAGGACGAGGCCCGCGACACGATCCGTGCCGTTCTGGAGGGCGTCGAAGATACGGAGTCTGCTGAGCCGGCCAATCGCGTTGCCAAGGCGCTGATGGAGGTGCTTGGCGTCCGCGTCCGCGTGCAGGAGCGCATCCAGGCCAAGCCGGTTGCTGGCGGGCGCAAGGGTCGCGTCGCTCCTTCGGCAGAATCTGCCGCATCCGAGGAGGGCTAAGCCGTGTTCTGGCGTGTCT
>JAJZXK010000003.1 GCA_021806565.1 Bacillota bacterium
GGGGCCACCCTGGCCAGTTGGGCCGACGCGCCGAGCACCACCATGGCGACGACCAGCCGGTTGGGGATGCGCAGAGTTCTGAGATCGATCGCGGCCGCGGTCCACAGCCCCAGCGCCACGGCCGCCACAAACGCGGCCCGCGCGCCCGCCCCATACACCCCGGCCGCGGCGGCGCCGGCGGCGGCCGCCACCGCACAAAACGGCAGCACCCGCGTGGTCGCCCCCTCCGACCGCGCGTAGTGCCAGGCCGGAACGCCGACCGCCGCGCCGATCACCGCGGACACCCCGACCCAAAACAGCGACAAACCCGCACCACCCGTCGACGTGCTACCAGGCGATGGACACCTTCCGCCCGGCGGCGACGGCCGTCCCCCCCCTGCCGCGCCGCACCCGCAGCACCACCTTCGTCCCGCCCGCGGGGGTGAAGTCCAGGGTATAGGTGGAGGCGGTGGCGCGGTAGCGGAAGCGGCCGCTGGTATGCGCCAGCGGATCCGGCCTCGGCAGCAGGGGAGCCAGGGCGGATTCGAGTTGCGACCGGTCCGTGGCCCGCGGAAACGCGCCGTATTCCAACTGGTAGGTCTCCACCGCCGACGCGATGGCGCGCGCGGCGGCCACACCCACCCGCTGCCGTTGCGACTGGTCGCGCCGGGTGACCGTCAGGCCCGCGCCGACGACGCACGCGGCCACACCGACCAGCAGGACGGTCCGGGACACGCCGGCGCCATGCGACCACACCTGCAGCAGACCCGCCATCCGGTCCACCCCCTGGCAAGCGCGATCCCGCCGCGCCGTCGAAACGGCTGCGAGGGCCCCCGCCCCATGAACCCGATGCCATGCAAGGCGGCACCCGGGAGGGCGGAGCCGGTCACGCCTCGATGGTCGACGCTGTCCCCGCGTCCACAGGTTCGGTCTCCGCCGCCAGCCCCCTGGCCAACTCGCGACCGATGTCCGCCAACAGGGCAATCAAGCGGCCGTGGGAGGCGGGTGGCACGGACCGGAAGCGCCCGCCGTAGAACCAACCGGGGGGTTGGGCGATGCGGCGCACGACTTCGACCCGCAGCACCCCCAGGGCATCCGCGGGCGCCTGCGTAAATTGGAGGTCCAGCACCGTCCCGACGTCCAGCGGATAGTCGCAATGAAATCCGATACCCGTCCGGCTTAGGTCGCATGCCATGGCGCCAAGCGGCCGCTCACCGTCCGGCGGGCCGAAGCGCAGCGGCAGGTCCAGACAGCGGCGCACCGCCTCGCGGCGCTGCTCGACGTCGATCGCGTCGCCCGGGAAGACCTCGCAGCGCCCCGCCACCCCGGGCCGCAGCCACGCCTGAAAGCGGTGCACCCCCGTCGGCAGTTCGATCTCCACCTGAGCCGTCCCGGCCATCGCAGACAGGGGCGCATCGCCCAACTCGACAAAGAAACGCCCGCGCTCCACCAGCCAGCGGCCCGCATGGACCGCCGCGGCGGCCGCGGCCGGGTGTGGCACGATCACATGGGCCCCCGCGCCGTGGGCACCCTCGATGTGTCTGCGATAGAGGTCCTTGCGGACCATGATACCCCCCGCCCCTTCCGATACGTCCCCTCGGCCGCCCGTCGGGATGGTTATCGGCAAACCGGGGCGGCGGAGTGAGCCCCCCGCCAACCCGCGCGCGGACGCTGGCGACGCGCGCTCAGGTCCGCCCGACGCGCAATACGGCCGCCCGCCGCACCCAGATGCGCCGAAGGATCTCGGCCGCCCCCGCCAGCACGGCCCCGGCCAGGGCGAGCGCGCCGACGATCGCCCATGCGGCCGGGTCCAGGGGCGCGAAGCCGAACAGGGCACGCGCCTGCGGGATGGCAAGGACGGCCAGCAGGATCAGCAGTGAACTCGCGGTGGCCGCAAGCAGCGGGCGGTTGCCGCCGACGCCGACCTCCCAAAGGGTGCGGCGCTCGGCACGGGCGTCAAAGGCATGCAGCAACTGGCTGAGCACCAGGGTGCACGTGGCCGCCGTCCGCGCGGCCGCCGTGTCCCCGCCGCGGGCCAGCACCAGCCAAAACGCCCCCAGCGCGAAGCCGCCGATCAGAAGGCCGCGCCAGGCGATCCGCTTGCCGAGTCCGCCGGCGAACACCCCCTCGCGCGGGTCGCGCGGCGCACGCCGCATGATGTCCGGGGCCGGAGGATCCAACCCCAGGGCGAGGGCGGGCAGGCCGTCGGTCACCAGGTTGATCAGCAGCAACTGCAGCGGCAGCAGCGGCAGGGGCAGGCCGGCCAGCGTGCCGGCCAGCATGACCAGCACCTCTCCTGTGTTGCAGGCCAGGAGGTAGCGGATGCACTTGCGGATGTTGTCATAAATGGCGCGGCCCTCCTCGACGGCGGCCACGATCGTGGCGAAGTTGTCGTCGGTCAACACCAGGGCACTGCTTTCCCGGGTGACGTCCGTGCCGCCCAGGCCCATGGCCACCCCGATGTCCGCCTCCTTGAGCGCGGGTGCGTCGTTGACACCGTCGCCCGTCATCGCCACGACGGCGCTGCGGGCGCGCAGGGCCCGCACGATGTGGAGTTTGTCGGCGGGCGAGACCCGCGCGAACACCGAGGCGCGTTCCACGGCCTGCGCCAGGCCGTGCGCGTCCATTCCCGCCATTTCCGCCCCGCTGACCACCGCATCCGCCTGAACCTGCAGGCCAACGCGGCGGGCGATCGCGGCCGCGGTCAGGGCGTGGTCCCCGGTGATCATGACCACGCGGATACCCGCCTGCTGACAGCGGCGCACCGCCGCCGGCACCTCCGGGCGCGGCGGATCCCACATGCCCACCAGCCCGACCAGGGTGAGGTCCCGTTCCAGGGTCTCGCCGTCGACGCGCGCCGGTGGTGGACCCGTCCAGCCCCTCTCCGCCAGCGCCAGGACCCGTAGCGCCTCCGCCGCCATGCGGTCGCCCTCCCGCCGCAGGCGGGCCGCCCAGGCCCCGTCCAGTGGCTCAGCGCCGCGCCGCGTACCGACCCGCGCGCAGCGTCCCAACACCTCTTCAAGCGCACCCTTGACCAGGACACGCCCGCCCTGCCGACCGGCGCACAACACGGACATCCGTCGGCGTTCCGCCTCGAACGGCACCTCGCCGAGGCGCGGCCACTGCGCCCGCAGGACCGGGATATCGGCGCCGGCGGCCGCCGCCCACCGCGTCAGCGCCACCTCCGTCGGATCGCCGGACTCGGTGGTGGCGTTGTTGCAAAGGGCGGACACCCGCACACAGGCCGCCAGCGCCGGGTCGTCCGCCCCCGACGAGTGGTCGGCGTCCACGCGGTGCGCGGCGCCCGCCGCATACACCTCCCGCACCGCCACGGTGTTCTGCGTCAGCGTCCCCGTCTTGTCCGAGCAGATGATCGTGGCGCAGCCCAGCGTCTCGACGGCCGGCAGGTGCCGCACGATGGCGTGGCGGGCGATCATCCGCTGCACCCCGAGGGCCAGCGCCATGGTGACGATGGCGGGCAGTCCCTCGGGAATGGCCGCCACGGCGAGGCTGACCCCCGCCAGGAACATGCGGTAGGGTGGCTCGCCCTGCAGCACCCCGACCACCACCACAAGGGCGGCGATGGCGAGACAGGCGACCACCAGCCACCGCCCCAGGGCGTCGAGCCGCCGCTGCAGGGGCGTCGGCCCTTCGTCCGCCTCCAGGATCAATCCGGCGATGCGGCCGACCTCCGTCCGCATGCCGGTGGCCGTGACGACGGCAACCCCGTGGCCGCGCACGATGTGGCTGCCCTGAAACACCATGTTGTGGCGGTCTCCCGGCGCGAGTTCCGCCCCCGTCGGCGGGACGGGCAGCGCCGCCGTCGCCTTCGACCCTGGACGCGACTCCCCGGTCAGGGCGGATTCCTCCGCCGCCAGTGAAGAGACCTCCAGCAGGCGTCCGTCGGCGGCGACGCGGTCGCCGGCCTCCAGGATCAGGACGTCCCCTGGCGCCACGGAGTCTGCGGCAACGACCCGCAACTGGCTGTCGCGGCGCACGCGCGCCACCGGAGCGGCCAGCCGCCGTAGCGCGTCCAGCGAGCGCTCCGCCCGGGCCTCCTGCATATAGCCGAGGACGGCGTTCACGGCGACGATCACCAGCACCGCCGCGGCATCCACCGTCTCACCCAGGAAGATCGAGACCAGGGCCGCCCCCACCAACGCCAGCACCATGACATCCTCAAACTGTGCCAGCACCAGGCGCCAGGTAGGCTTGCCGCCTCCAGCGGCCAGACGGTTCCAGCCATGGACCTCAAGCCGCTGCGCCGCCTCGTCCGTGGACAATCCCTGCGCCGGGTCCACTCCGAGACGCTCGCACACCAGCGCCGCCTCGAGGTGGTGGGGTGCCGGGTCCACCGGCGGCGCCGATCGCAGCCCCCTGAGCCGGGGCGCGGTCTGGGGGGGCCCATCCGCACGGGTCGCGGGTCCGGTCGCCGCACTGTGCAACCATGCACCTTCCCCTGCGCGGACTTGGGCGCACCCCATGGGGCCTTCGGCGCTCCACCGCAAGCCGGAGCATGCCTATGCCCGCGCTGCGGGGGACATGAGGCGCGCCCAGGCGGCCGATCCCCGCTGTCTGGCGGGGATCGGCCACAGCGATGAGGGAATAGGGAGGAAAGGGGATGTCCTGGAGGGTCGCCTGGAAGCGGGCGGGCTGAAGCTTCGGCCGACTGGCGGCGGTTCGCTGGCCGCTGTGGCCGCGCCTGGGTGGTCGGGCCACGCCGCTCTATGCAGGTCCGGGCCGGGCGGATGGGCTCAGAACGGCGGCAGCGCTTGCTGTGCGCGGCGCCCGTGGGCCGCCGCGTTCACCCCCGGCATGCCGCGCGCCCGCCAGAGGGCGGCGGCATACGCGCGCGCGCCGCCCACCGACACCCCGGCCGGCGGCGACGGATCCAGGATGCGCACGGACACGGCGCCCACGGCCGCCGCCACGGCGGAGCCCAGGGCCCGTCCACGGCCGTAGTGTTGCCGCAGTGCCCTCAGCGCCGACCGCCGGCGCAATCGCTCCGGCAGGTAGACGGACCAAAAGGCCTGCCCCATGCGCCGCGCCAGGGCGGCCTCGCCGGCCGGCAGCGCGCGGTGGCGCAAGGAGGCGGGCCGTTCTGCCCACGCGGCCGCATCGGGCAGGCCTGGCAGGCCGCGTGCCGCGCGCAGCAGCGCCGCCGTACCCAGGAGGCGTGCCAGGCCGGCCGTGGCGGTGTGCGTCCGCCGTACCTCGGGCAGCATGGTCTGGGCGATGGCAAAGGCGCGGCTGCCCGGATAGCGGGCGGACGATCGCCACAGACTGCGCTGGCGGCGCGCCACCGCGACCGCCGCGGTCCACTCCGCCCGGCTGACCGGCAGCGACCCGACGTCCAGCACGAGCTTGGCGGCACCAGGCGCGCGGTAGGCGGCGGCCACGGCGTCCGCGGTCGCGGCGCGCGAGACGACCGCCGCACCACACCCGGTCAAAAGCAGCGCCAGCGCAACCCCAGGCCATGGCCACCCACGCCGCACGGCCTCCACCCCCGCCAAAGCGTAGACCGCTCCGCCGGCGGCGGCCAGTGCAGCCTGGGGACCCACGGGCGACCGGGCGGACCTACCGGGCGCCGCCGCCGGCGACCCGGTCCAGCCGGATGTAGCCGACCACGCTGACGGTCAGGAACGCGATATACGCGGCCAACTGGAGCGACGACGGCGCCTGGGCGTACCCGAAAAAGCCATGCAGCAGCCCGCCCAAGACGCTGTGCTCCGAAAGCAGGCTGCCGCTGTGCCACACCGCCCGGGTAGCGAACGGCAGCCAGCCGAGGCGCTGCAGATCCTGCACACCGTCGGCCAACAACCCGGCGGCAAACAGCAGCAACACGACCCCGAGCGCGTTGAAAAAGACGGCCAGCGGCAGGCGCCGGCCCAGGCGGTACATCCAATAACTGACGCCGAGGCCGAGCCCCAGCCCGACCGCGGCCCCCAGTCCAAGCGCGAACGGACGGGACCCAAGCGCCAGGGCCAGCATGAACAGCACCGTCTCAAGGCCCTCGCGGCCGACCGTCACGAAGGCGAGCAGTGGCAGGGCCAGGGCACTGGATCCGGCCGCCAGCGCCGCCGCGAGCTGCGCTTCCATCTCCCGGCGCAACCCGCGCGCGCGGCGCTTCATCCAGAAACTCATCCAGGTCAGGAGGCCGGTCGCGACCAGGTAGGTCGCTGCCTCGAGCAACGCCTGCAGGCGCGACCCCGGATAGGATTGCAGCAGGTGAAAACCCGCGACGCCGACGGCGATGTCCAGCGCCAGGGCGATCCCGACGCCCCACCAGACCGCCGCGGCGCGGTCCGGACGGCCGACGCGGTGCAGGTAGGCCAAGAGCACGCCCACGATCAGGCTCGCCTCCAGCGACTCGCGAAAGAAGATCGCCGCCGCGGCCAGCACCGGCCCGCCCCCTCCCTGCACCCCCGGGCGCCCGCGAACCGGCGGACGGCCGTGACCGCCTGCCGTCGCGCCGATACGCCCGTAATCTCCGATCGATACACTCGGATATGGCGCGTCGCCATGTTAGGCGCGCCGAATCCGCCTGTCAAGCGGAGCGCGCCGCGGCAGGGGCCATGGCCGGCAGCGGCCGTGAGCTGGCCGGCGCGTTCCGGCCTTCGCCCTGCGCGACGGGGAAGGACGCCATCCGACCTCGACGTCGGAGCATACCGACGGACCGGTCAGCAGACAGCGCCTGGGGTGTGGTGGGAGCCTTGGGCGATGCGCGTCAGAGGACGAGCCGCGGGCCCGTCATCCGGTCCAGGGCATCGGCGCAGTGCCTGCGCAGCACCGGCTCGCTCTGAGGGTCGACGGCGACCGCCTGCACCGCCGCGCGGGCCCGGCGGTCTTGTAACTGGGAGGTGAGGAAGCGCATCGCCGCATGACGCACGCGCTTGCTGCGATCGTGGCGGGCCAGGTGGAGGATCAGCGGCACGGGGTCCAGGCCCAGGCTGTCGGCGCGGCCGTCGGTCAGCGCCTGCACCGCCGCCAGCCGGACCGCAGCAACCCGATCATGCGTGCCGCTGACGATGGCGCAGGCGGAGGCGCGGCGGCGGTGCTGCTGCAGCAACACCGCGCACCAGCGCCGGACCTCGACCCGGTCGTGCCGGGCCAGGCCGCGCTCCAGCGCCGGCGCCGCCGCAGCGCCCAGGCGCCGCAGTTCCGCAACCGCGATCTGGCGTTGCGCCGCATCCGCAGCGCTCAGTTGTTCCACCAGTTCCCAAGCCGGAGCTGGCTCCGGCACCAGTTGCACCACGGCCGCCCAACCTCCCCCGCACCCCGCCTCGACCGCCCGGCCCATCCCGGCCAAACTCGACAGCAAACGACGTGGAAGGAGTGCCTACGCCGGTCGCTCCCATCTTCCCTGCCACTCGTTTGTCGAACCAATCGACACGGGCCGTGGCAGGAACCGGGATGCGGATCTCCAACCCGGATATAGTGGCGGACCCGTCTGGCTCCGCCCACCGGAGGTGGATGATGGCGAGCGGTCCGGCTCCGCGCCTCATTCTCAACTGCGACGATTTCGGCTCCTGTCTCGCCGCCAACGACGGCATCGAACAGGCCCTCACCGAAGGTTTGGCCACCTCGGCATCGGTGATGGTGCCATGCGCCTGGGCCTACGACGCCTGTCAGCGGGCGCGGGAGCACCCGGAATGGTCGATCGGTTTGCACCTGACGCTCAGTTGCGAGTGGCAGCGCCTGCGCTGGCGGCCGGTGCTGGCCCGCGCCATCCCCAGCCTGTGCGGCCCGGACGGCTTCTGCTGGTCGACCCCCGCCGAGATGCGCGAGCACGTCCAGCCAGAAGAGGCCCTGGCCGAATGCCAGGCGCAGATCGAGCAGTTCCTCGCCTGGGGCGCGCGGCCCACACACCTGGATTGCCACATGGGCGTGATGTATGGGGAGCCGGAGTTCTTCGAGGTCTACCTGGAATTGGCGACGCGCTACGACCTGCCGGTCCGGCTCATCGGTGAGCGGGAACTGGCGGCGCGGGGCTCGCGCGCCAGAGATCTGGCCAAGCGCCGCGGCATCCGCTCACCCGACGACCTGCTCAACGCCCCGCGGCGCGCCGCCGGGGAGGACCTCCGCGCCTACCTGCTGCGGACCCTCGGCGACCTGCCTCCCGGCAGCACCAGTGAGGTCTTCTTCCATCCTGCGACGGCGGGCCCCGAGTTGGACGCCTGCGCGCGCGACCCACAGGTCCGCGCCCGAGACCTTCTCTGGCTCACCGGCGATGCCGAATTGCGCGCCGCCTTCGAACGGCACGGCGTCAAGCGCATCAACTGGCGGGATCTCTGAGCCCGGCCAGGTGGGCGGTGTCGTTGCAGCGCACCACGTGCAGTCCCCCCGCCTCCAGCCGCAGGTGGCTGATGCAGGCGTTGTCCTGGGAGAAGGAGACCCGCGCCCCGGGTGCCGGACCGAGCCACGCCGCCAGCAGCATGCCGTTGAGGGTGCCGTGCGCCACCAGGGCCACCGCGGTACCCTCGGGCAGGGCGGCGATGCGGTGTTGCAGGCGGCCGACGCGGGCGGCGACGTCTGCGGCCGCTTCCGGGCCGGGATACGGCCACCCGCCCGCCGGCATCTCCGACTCGATCTCGGCCTCGGGAAACAGCCGGCCGAGTTCGTCGCGCGGCAGGCTCGTATACGGGTCCCAACGGTTGTGCTCCACCAGGTCGTTCCACACGGAGACCCGAATGCCGGCCGCTGCCGCCAGCGGCCGTGCGGTCTCCAGCGAACGCCGCAGCGGGCTGGCGACGACGAGCGAGAGGCCGGCGCCCGCCAGGGCCTGGGCGAGGCGCTGGGCCTGTGCCCGACCAAGGGCCGTGAGGCCCGCGTCGTAGATCCGTTCACCGGTGATGTTGTTGGGCGTCTGCCCGTGCCGCAAGAGATAGACGTCGGTGGCCACGCGTCCCCGCCTTTCCCTGTGGGCTTGGTCATGCCCTCGGCGCCTTCCACCGCACCCGCCGCACCCACCGCACGCGGGATGCCATGCATTCGCAGCGGACCAGGCCCGGTCCTGTCGCCGTGCGGCCGCCGGCCCCGAGCCGTATAGTGGTGCGGTGCCTGCGCCGCATCGCAAAGGGGGAGAGGGATTGCCGGGGCCGACCACCACGATCGCGTTGCTGGCGGTCGGACTGGGCATCGGACTGCTCGCCGGCCTCTTCGGTATCGGAGGCGGCATCCTGGCCATCCCGGGACTGACGCTGCTCTTGCACCTGGACCAGCACCTGGCGCAGGGGACCAGCCTGGCCACGATCGTGCCCACCACGGCCTTCGCCGCCTATCGCTACGCGCGGCGCGATTCGGTCCACTGGCGCGCCGCCGCCTGGGTCGGCGGGGCCGCGCTGGCGGTCGGCTTCGCGAGCGCCCACCTCGCCCTGGCCCTGCCGGCGCGCTTGCTGCGCAGCCTCTTCGCGCTGTTCCTCCTCTATGTCGCGGTCCGCACCATGCGCCACCGGTCCGCGGCGGCCACCACGCAAAGCACCCGCGCGGCACGCGAGCAGGCCCCGACGCAGGCCGGCATCGGCGGTGCCGTCGGCCTGCTGGCGGGCCTGCTCGGCGTGGGCGGCGGCAGCATCGCGACCCCCGCCCTGGTGCTGTTGTGCGGCTTTCCGCAGCAACTCGCCCAGGGGACCTCGCTGGCCGCCATCGTGCTGTCGTCGTCGGCGGGCACGCTCGGGTACGCGCTGGCGGGGAGCGTGGACTGGATGGCCGCCGCCATCCTCTTTGCGGGGGCCGCGGCGACCGTCCCGGCCGGGACGGCCCTGGCGCACCGGTTGCCGGAACTACACCTGCGGCGGGTGTTCGCGGCCCTGCTTTGCGTCATCGCGGTCCTGGAGTTGACGCAGGGCCTGTGAGGGAAGGCGGAGACCAGCCGCCCGCGTCGATGCCGGCAAGGTCGCGGGCCTCGCGTTCGGTGAAGCCGCTGGCCCGCAGCCGCCGGTAGACGTGCAGCGGTGAACTGAGCGGGCGCTCCTGCGCCACCCAGCGGTGGAACACCACGGCCAGGGCCACGATGTACGCTGCATGGGAACCTAGCCCCAGCACGGCCCCGCCCAACTGGCGATCGGTCGTCGGACCGATCCCCCACCAGTGCGGCGCGTGCGCGAAAGTCGCGTACGGCATCCCGTGGCCGAAGGTCAACACGACGAACGCGATGGTCACCACCACCCAGTTCGCGAACAGATAGAGGATCAGTCCCGGCTCCCGCAGCGGACGCGGGTCCGGAACCGGGGCCAGGACGGGCCACCACATGCACAGCGCCGCCATCCCGAGGAGCATCCCCTGCGCCAGAGCCAACAGCGGTACGGCCGCCACCCGGTCGAACAACCACGGCCACAGGTGCAGCCCGAACAGACCATGAAACAGCAGCGTCGCCGGCAGTGGACGGGTGATGGCGCGGACCAGGCGGCGCCGCCCTGGCCGTGCCCAAAGCGGCCGCCAGAGCCCCGGCGGCGTCCCGTGCAGGGCCAGCGGGGCCGCCACAAAAGCGAGCAGCACGTCCTGCAGCATGCCCGCGGCGAACAGCCCACGGGCCAGGTAGGCCAGGGGGCTGCCGAGGGCCGCGTACGCACAGGCCAGCGCGGCGAGAAACGCGGCGGCGCGGTCCCAGGAGACGGCGGCACGCCGGCCGCCGCTCCAGACCCAGGCGCGCAGGTAGGCGGCGGCGGCGGCAAGCGCGGTCAATCCGAACCACGGGTGCCACAGGGAGGCGAATCCGGCTCCCGCAAACGGCCCCGACATACCACGCGCCTGGGTATCCCGATGGGACGGCCGATCCCTCGACCCTCCACACCGCCGCCGGACCAGGCATTCACTCCATTCGGCCCTGGATTCGCCCCACAGGGCGAGGGCACCGGCGAACTCGGGCCGCGCGGCCGGGTGCCACACCCGCCCCGGGCAGAGGCCGGATCGCCGTAAGCCTCCGGCGGTGCGGGCCAGCGACCGCCCGCCGGACGGGGCATCCGGAGACGGTCGCCACGGTTGGCGCGCCGGCCCCACGGACGCGGCGCCCCCGCCAGGGGGTACGGCTTGAGCACGAGGGTGGCGTCTGCGGGTCCGCGCAACCGGACTCAGTCCGGGTCGCGCTCCAGGACCCGGAACTGGGCCCGCAGGAGGTCGGCATAGACCCCGTCCTGGTCCAGCAGTTGTTCATGATTGCCGCTCTCCACGATCCTGCCGTGGGCGAACACCAAAATGCGGTCCGCCTGGCGGATGGTCGAGAGGCGGTGGGCGACCACGAACGCCGTGCGTCCCTCCAACAGCCGGCCCAGAGCCAGCTGGATGACGCGCTCCGCCTCGGTGTCGATGTTGCTTGTCGCCTCGTCCAGCACCAGGATGCGCGGGTCGGCCAGCAGGGCTCGGGCGAAGGAAAGCAACTGCCGCTGGCCGACCGAAAAGCGGCTGCCCCGCTCCTGAACCTCCGTATCGTAGCCCTGCGGCAGGCGCTCGACGAAGTCGTGCGCCCCCACGGCGCGGGCGGCCGCCTCGACCTCGGCGTCGCCGGCCTCCAGCCGGCCGTAGCGGAGGTTGTCGCGCACGCTGCCGGAAAACAGCACCGTATCCTGCAGCACGACCCCAACCTGTCGGCGCAGGGAGGCCAGCGCCACACTGCGCACGTCCCGCCCGTCGACCCGCACGCAGCCCTCCTGCGGGTCGTAGAAACGCGTCAGCAGATTGACCACCGACGTCTTGCCCGCGCCGGTATGGCCGACCAGGGCGATGGTCTGGCCGGGCTCGACGCTGAAGGACACCCCGTCCAGCGCGGGCCGGACCCCGTCGTAGGAGAAGCGCACCCCCTCGAAGGCGACCCGCCCCTGGATGGCGCTCAAATCGGACGCGTCGGCCTGCTCGGTAACCACCGGGCGGAAGTCGAGGAATTGGAAGATGCGTTCGGACGACGCCATCGCCTGCAGCAACGAATTATACAGCATGCCGAGCTGGGAGACCGGCGACCAGAACAATGCCACATACTGGATGAAGGTGACGACCGCACCCGCGGTCAGCACCCCGGAGCGGTCCAGCGCCGCCCCATACACGAAAACGACCGCTGTTCCGACCGCCCCCGTCACGGTGACCAGCGGGGCGAACAGCGACGATGCGGCCTGCGCACCGCGCCAGGTGGAGAAATAGCGGAAGTTGATCTGCGTGAAGAAGTTGCGGTTCTCCTCCTCCTGCACAAAGGCCTGGGTGATGCGGATCCCCTGGATGGCCTCGTTGAGGTGGGCGTTGATCCGCGTCAGCCGGGCGCGCACCACCTGCCAGGCGCGGCGGATGCTGCGCCGCACACCGGTGGAGATGACACCCAGGACCGGCAGGACCGCGAAACAGGCCAGGGCCAGATCCCAGCGCAGCAACAGCATCACGACCACGATGCCGGCCAGCAGGAACACATTGGTCAGGAGGCTGACGATGCCGTTGGTGAACAAGTCGTTCAGGGCGTTGACGTCGTTGGTCACCCGCACCAGCACGCTGCCCACGGAACGGGAATCGAAGAAGTTCAGCGACAGACCCTGGATGTGCCTGTACAGATCGCGCCGCAGGTCCTGTAACACCGCCTGGCCCAGGCGGGTGGTCAGCCGGGTCTGGGCGACGCCGCCGACCCAGTTGACCAGGTAGCTCGCCAGGTAGAGCAGGGTGTAGCGGTCCAGCAGCGCCAGCCGCCGATCCAGCGGCAGCGCGTGGCCGTGCGGCGGGGCCACGACGTTCACCGCCAGGCCCAACAGGATCGGCCGCACCAGTTGCGTCGCCGTCGCCAAGACGGTTACCAGTGTCGCCAGGCCGGCGACCCCGCGGTAGGGGGCGGTGTAGCCCATCAACCGCCGCAACTGGGCCATATTGAACGGCTGGTCGATGTCCTCGTCGTCGCGGTAGTGGAAGCGCTCCACGTCGGTCGCCGGCGGCCGGATCTCGCCGAGCCACTCCGCCAGAGGCGGCCTGCGCCGCGTCTCCGTCAGCGCCTCACCCGCCACAGGCCTGCGCCCCCCGCACCACGGCGGCCCGATCCGCCAGCGCCGCCTGGTCGCGGAACTGGATGTCATACATCCGCCGGTACCAGCCGCCCGCCCGCAGCAACTCGGCGTGCCGGCCGCGCTCGGCGACCTTCCCCCGGTCCAACACCAGGATCTCATCGGCGCGGCGTGCCGAACTGAGTCGGTGGGCGATGATGAACGTGGTGCGGCCCTCCATGGCGGCCTGCAGCGCCCGCTGGATCTCGTACTCCGTCTCCATGTCGACGCTCGCCGTGGCATCGTCCAGGATCAGCACCCGCGGGTCATACAGCACCGCGCGCGCGATGGCGATGCGCTGGCGCTGGCCGCCGGACAACCCCAGGCCGCGTTCCCCCACGGTCGTCTCGTAGCCCTGGGGCAGTTCCATGATGAAGTCGTGCGCGTCGGCGATCCGGGCCGCGCGCTCGACATCGGCCGGGGTCGCGTCCCGCCGGCCGTAGCTGATATTCTCAAGAATGCTGGCTGAAAACAGGAACGTCTCCCCCGGCACCATCCCCACCTGACGGCGCAGGCTCGACACCGTCCAGTCACGCACATCGCGATCGTCCAGCACCACCCGACCGGTCTGGCATTCGTAAAACCGCGGGATCAGGTTGACGACCGAACTCTTGCCGCTACCCGTCGGCCCGAGCAGGGCGATCACCGCGCCCGGCCGCGCTTCCAGCGAGATGTCTGTCAGCGATGACACCGCGGCCCCGGGATACCTCAGGCCGACCTGCTCGAAGCGGACATGCCCGCGGGCCGCCTGACGCGAAAGCGCCACCGCACCCGGCCGGTCCCGCACCCGGTCGGGTGCCTCCAGGATCTCGCACAACCGTTGTTCGGCCGCGGCCGACTGCGCATACAGGTTCACCAGAAAGCCCAACTGCTGCGTCGGCCCCGTCAGGTAGCCGAGCAGGCCGAAGAACGCGACCACGGTACCGACCGAGGCGTGCCCGCCGATCACCTGCATGCCGCCCACCCACAACAGCCCGACGGCGGAGAGGTTGCCAAGCAGTTGGATGGAGGGGATGAAGGTGGCCTGCAGCGCGCCCGCCTGCAGGTTGCGCTCCGCGTAGCTGCCGTTGTACCGGTCGAACTTCTCCATCTCGTAGGACTCGCGGGCGAAGGCCTTGACCACCCGCGCCCCCGCCACACTCTCCTGGATGACGGTCTGCAGCCCGGACATCGCCTGGCGGATCCGCGAATACACCGGCCGGACCCGGTGGTCGAAGCGCACCACCACCATGGCCAAAAAGGGCAAGAGCGCCAACGACAACAGGGCGAGTTGCCAGTCGAGGTTGAACATCACCACGAGGCCGAAGACGATGTTGAACACGAAGTTGCAGCCGTTGATCATCCCCTGGCCCAGAAACATGCGCCAGGCCTCGACGTCTCCGGTCAGACGCTGCATCAGATTGCCGGTGTGCTCCCGGTCGTAATACTCAAAGCCGTGATACTGCAGGCGCGCATAGAGTGCCTCGCGCAGGGCGTAGGTGCACTTGGCCCCGAACAACCCCGCGCCGTAAGCCTGGGCAAACGTGAACAGCCCGCCCACCGCGGCAAGCAGCGGCAGTGCGGCGGCGAACACCCAGGCGGCGGCCCACTGGTGGCCCTTGAGCACATCGTTGACGAGCGCCCGGGTGAGGTAGGGCACCACCATCGTCGCGGCCGTCGCCAGCGCCAGCGCCGCCACCGACGCATAGAGCGTGCGACGGTACGGGAGACAATAGGCGCTCAGGCGCCCGAAGATCCTCATCCGCGAACCAAGCCCCCTGCGCGCCGCACCCGAGGCACGGCCCCGCGACGGCTTCGGCACCCCACTGCCCTTCCCTGCGCCTCGGCGTCCAAACGCGCACACCAATCCACGCCGCAAGGCGCACAAGACGGCAGGCCGCAGACAGAAAACACTGGATCCAAGCTGCAAGCTGGACGATGGGACGGGGCGCGACCACCGCCGGCAGTCGCCTCAACCGTGCCGGCCGGCACTGCGTAGCGCGTCCAGCGCCCGGGCCAACGCCTGGCGCACCCAGGGCAACCGCTGGCGGCCGATGCGGTGGTCGCTGAAGCGCGCCTCTTCGTAAGCCTGCGTGAGGTCGCCCGCAGCCCCGGCCCCACCCTGAAGCACGGGGCCAAGCCGGTGGGCAAAATCGGCCGGGGTCTCGGCCGGCGCCCGCGCCTGGCCACTGGCCCTGGCGTCCACCAGGAAGCGGCGATAGGCGGCCCGCACCGCCTGCCGGGCACCCAACCAGCCCCCGGCCCTCCGCTGCGCGGTCGGCGGGCTCGGGGCGAACGCCGCAACCTCCCCCGGCGCAGGGGCCCGCGCCGGGCGCAGGTCGCCCGGAGCGGCCAACCAGCGCCAGAAGGCGAAGATGCCCGCCAGCGCCGCCCACAGGTGCGCCACCGCCGCGCGCCAGTCCCCGCCATAGGCGCGTAGCGCCCGGGACACACCGATCGCCGCGACGAGCAGTATGATCGGCACCGCCAGTACGGGCAGGAGGTTTCGCAGTTCGAACAGGCCGGTCAAAAGCGAGGAGAGCCCGGCCAGGGGACCCGGGTGGCTTCGCGCGGAGCGTGGCCGGGAAGCCGCGCCGGCCGCGTGCCCGTGCGCCCCACCGCCCGCCCCGGACAGAGACACCAGGGGGGCGTGCCCCGCGGGGTGGCCCGCAAGCGCGCCGTGACGCGCGACCGGCCGCAGCAGCACGTCCAGCGCGCCGCCGACCAGGTGCACAAAGCGCAGGGACAGCACCGGCGGGAAGGATGGCAGCCACAGCGCCACCGCGACGACCCCCAGCGCCAGCGTCGCGGCCCCCCGCCAGGCAAGCGCCAGGTCGGCCGCCGTCCAACGGACGCCGTCCAGCGCCGCCAGGCGCTGCACCGAGGAGAGTTTGGCGCCCGTAATCAACACCATCCCGGAGGCGGCGCTCAGACCGAGGGAGGCGATCAGGGCGGGTCCGGAAGGAACCGCCGCTGCCGCTAGGGCGGCCAACAGCCACAACTCCAGCACGATTCGCCGGGTTTCGGGGGCCTGGCGCGACCAGTCCCCGCTGGTGTCGTCGGCGGCCAGCGCCAACGCCGGGGCCAGATGCCTGCCGAGCGTCTCGGCGGCCCGGGCCGCGACCCCCAGGGCGGCGACCGCCCCGAACACCCCCCAGATGGAAAAGGCGGGCGCGGTGAAGGTGATGAGCGCCGCCGCGGCGAGTACCGCCACTGCGGCCCCCGGCCGCCACCAGGCCGGCGGGTTGGCCGCATCCAGCGCAAAGGTGGCCGCCAGAACGAACTCGATCAGGCCAACCGCCGCGGCCGCCGCCACGAGCGCCAGCGGCGAGGGTGCCGTCCGCGGGCCAAGCACGGCCCAGGCCGCCGCCGGCGCGTAGAGGGCGGTGGCCACCAGGAGCATCACCGCGGGGGCGAGCCAGCCGGCCGGCGACCTTCCCTCCGGACGGCCGCCCTCAGTGGTAGCGGATGCCATCGCTCGCATCCACCTCCAGTACGTGCGGCACCGAAGCGGTGCGTAACCCCGCGGGCCGGCCGAGGCGGCGCTCGAACACCATCAGCGTCACTGGATGCCCGCGCGCCACGATCGTCGCCGCCGCATGCCAGAGTTCCTGAGTGTCCCGCGGAACCAGGGCGACGACGCGCGTCCCCCAGGGGAGGTGGGCCGCCACGGCGCGCAGGCGGTCCACAAAGGACGGCTCCCCCGCGTCGCCGCCCGCGTGGCGGATCGCGGCCAGCACCTCCAGAACGGTCAGCGCGTGCCCCTGGTCCGGCCTGGGGGGCAGGCGGATCCACGACGCAGGGCTAACCGTGTCTCCCCCGTGCACGTCGCGCTCGGCCAGCGCTCCAAAGGCCGCGAAGCCGACGGAGCGCCCCCGGTGGTGCTCCTGCCAGACCAGGGCCGCGGCCACCGTGATCGCCGTCTCGGTGAGTGGGTGGCGCACCAGGGGATCCCAGTCGGCGGTGTGCAGGTCCAGGAGCAACCACGTCGCGGTCTCGCGTACGGGTGGAAACTCCCGGACCACCAGGTCGCCGCGCCGCGCGCTGGCCTTCCAGGCAATGCTGCGCAGGGGATCACCCGGGTGGTAAGGCCGGACGCCCACCGGCAGATCGTCACGGAACGGGCTTGGGGGGTCGCGGCGGGGACCGGTCGGCAACCGCCGCACCGCTGCCACGAACGGCAACTCGGGCAGGGCCGGGTAGACCACGAACCGGCCGCGCACGGCCACGTCGCCCGTACGTTCCCCCAACCCGAACCAGTCGGAGAGGATGACGCGCGTATCCCCCAGGCGGTACACCCCTCGTTCCAGGCCGGTCAATCCGAAGGCAAACCGGCGCTCACTGTGGGGCCAGAGGGTGACGACGCGCCGCAAGCGGCCCTGCACGCCGGCGGGAAGCCGCAGTTGCAGCAGGAGCAACGGCACCGGCCACCGGGAGCGGTTGGTGACCGTCAGTTCCAGGCGGGCCCGGCCACCGGCGAATACGTGGTCGTCCAGGAAGCGGTAGCGCAGGCTCAGGCCCGCGGCGGCCGCGTCGACGGCGCGGGCCGAGAAGATGCCGGTGGCCGCCAGGACGAGCAGGAAAAAGTCCGCCCCACGGCCGCCCGCCAGCAGGGTGAGGGCCACGGTGGCAAGCAGGGCCCGGGGCCAGGTGACATGGACGCGTAGGTCGTTTTCGAGGCGAGGCATCGCATCTTCCTCGCCCGGAACCCCGGCGGTGAAGCCACCGGTGCCCGGCAGCCCGAGCACCACAATCCCTCCCCCCGCAAAACCACACGCCCTTCGGCACCGCGGGGGATTCCTCCTGGGCTCGGGGGGGACGGCTGGAGGACGCCGCCCGCTGGTCCGGTGGGAAGGCGGAGCGGATGCGCGCGCGGCGGAAACCGGGCGCGCTTCGGCGCCGGTCCGCGGCAGCCGAGGGCAACCGGGCAGACGGACCGTGGAGTACACTGCCGGTGGTTTCCAGGGGGGGATGGCACGTGCGGTTCAGCGCGGCAGGCGCGCGAGACGGAAGGGGCGCACACCCGTGACCCCCGTGGTGGACTGGGGCGCGCTGCGCGGACGGCTCGTCGACCTCTCGCTGCCGGTCGACGAGCGCGCTCCGGCGTATCCCGGCGATCCCGCCCCGCGCCTGGCACCGTGGGCCACCCTGGCTCGCGACGGCTACCGCGTCACCCACCTGCACCTTGGCAGCCACCAGGGCACACACCTCGACGCCCCGTCGCACTTCCTGGAGGGCGGCGACGACGCCGACGCCATCCCCCTGGCCACCTGTGTGGGACCGGCCCTGTGCGTCCACCTCGGCGGCAAGGCCCCGGGGGACGACATCGGGGTGGCCGACATCGAACCGGTCGCGTGCGCGCTCACGCCCGGCGCCCGCCTTGTGTTGCGCACGGGATGGGACCGGTCCTGGCCGGCCCCCGAATACTTCACGGACGGACCGCGCCTAACCGAAGACTTGGCCGCATGGTTGGCGGCCCGGCGCTTGGCCCTGTTGGGACTGGACCTCCCCACCCCGCACCCGTGGGCGGACGTCGACGGCCGCATCCACCGCCGCCTGCTCTCGGCCGGCACGGTGCTGCTCGAAGGCCTCGCCCACCTGGAGCGCGTGCCCCAGGGGAGCTTCTGGCTCTCCGCCCTGCCGCTACGCCTCGGCGGCGCCGACGCCTCTCCGGTGCGCGCGATCGGACTCGTCCCGGAACCGGCAGCGGAAACGCGCGCAGAAAGCGCGGCGGCGGGCGGTGCCACTCCCTGAAGCCGCGCCGGGCTTCGGCAAGGCACGCGCGGCCGGCGGCTCAGCCGCCGGCGGCCGCGGCCCCCAAGGCTGGAGCCAGGTGGGCGGTGTCGTTGAAGCGCACCAGGACCACCCGGCCGTGGGCGAACCGCAACTGATGCACGGCGGTGTTGTCCTGGAGCAGTTCCACCGACCCGTCCTGTGGCGCCCCGAGCCAGGCACGGACCAGATACTGGCCGAAGCCGCCGTGACCCACCAGGGCCACGCGATCCACTCCCGCCAGGGACGCCACCCGGGCCACCACCCGCCGGGCCCGCGCGACGGCACCCTCCGGATCCTCGTCGCCCGATTGGTCCGGCCAGTGGATGCCCGGCTCGAACTCCGCCTCCGGAAACGCCGCGGCCAACTCCGTCACCGGCTGTCCGTCCCCGGGGTGGCTGCGGTGGACCTCGGCCAGGTCCGCCCACACCTGCCAGGGGACCCCGAGGCGCGCCGCCAGCGGGGCCGCCGTGGCCATGGCCCGCCACAGCGGGCTCGAAAGGATCCGCTGCGGCCGCAACGCGGTCCAGAGATCGGCGCGGGCCAGTTGCGCCACCTGAAGCCGGCCGAGCTCGGTCAGGGGTGGATCCGGCAGGTGGTGGCTCCTGGGAAGAGTGTTGTTCCGGGACTCGCCGTGGCGCACCAGGAAAAGCTCCACCGTATCAGTCCTCCTGCGCGACGTTCAGCCAGGCGCCGAAGCGGCCCCGACCGACGGTGACGCGAAACCTGCCCCGCAGGGTCGGCGCGATCGCGACCGGCAGGCCGTCCACCACCAGGCGCTCGTCTTCCGGCTCCGCCGGGGCGGGCGCGGCGACCGGCCGCCTCAGCCCGCAACTGCCGATCGCGATGCGCAACACCTTGTTGCGCACCCCGTCCAGGGAGTCCGCCTCCAGCAGTTCGCGGGCCTCGCGGACCGCCTCCGGCGTCAGCACCACCCGATCGATCATAAATCACGCGGCGCGGGGACTGCCGCCCTCAGACGACAGCGGCAACGCCGCTCCCCCCCTTGCGGCAGAATTAGTCGGAACCTTGAAAACCGAGCGTAGCGGGTTCGGCTGGGCAGCCTGCCACCCGGAAAAACGCTCGCAGCGTAGCGGAGAGGAGACGCGGCCCAAAGGCACCGGCTTGCCGGACAATCGCTGTGGGCACATGGCTCCGGATCGCTCCTTTGCTTGCCGGGGTGGGTACATCCGACCCCGGCGGGCCGCCGTCCACCGGCCTAACGTCCGCCGATTCGGGTGGACAAGCCGTCGGCTTCAGCCGACGGTAGTTGACCGCGCGTCCCCCCACACCACCACCTCAGCCGGTGGTGAAGCATCCGATCGATCCCGTGCCAATATCTTCACGCCCGGGCGGGCCCGCTGCAAGCCCAGAGCCACGGGGCGGCGGGTCGCGGCGGCCTGTGCCACACGGCGGCACAAGCGGGCGCCCGCACAGACCGGAGGCGGGGCCGCCGGGGACCACCCAACGCGCGATCACCGCACGCCGCGAACCCGCCACACCAGCGCCGAGCCGACCACCGCATACAGCCCGGCAAGCACAAACACGACCTGGTAGGCGAAGGCCTGCCGGGGCAGCAGCAGGAACACAGCGCCGGCCAGTGCCGGGGCCAGCATCTGCGGCACGGTGATCGCCAGCCCCCAGATGCCCATGTCGCGCGCCACTCCGGCGGAGTCGGGCAGCACATCGGTGGCCATGGCCCAGTCCACGGAGATATAGGCCCCGTAACCCGCACCGAACAGCGCCCCCACCGCGCAAACCGGCCAGAAGCCGCGCACGGCCAGGAAGGCGAGCGAGCCACACGCCATCGCCAGCCCGGCGGCCGAGACGATGGCCCGCCGTCCGACGCGGTCGGACAGGCGGCCGCACCAGAGCGTGACGGCACTGGCCGCGAGGATGGTCACCGCCACGACATAGGAGGTCGCCTGAATGTAGTGCGGCAGGTGCACGACGTCGTGGAGGTAGTAGGCGAGGTAGGTGAGGAGGGTGTAGAAGCCGAGCATCACCAGGGCCCGGGTCACGATCACCCACACGAGGTTGCCGTAGTTGCGGGCCGTGTGGCGCACCTCGGGCGGTGGCGGCGGCATGCGGCCCTCCGGCACGCCCAAGACGGTGACCAGCACCCCGGCGGCGAGCAGCAGGGCCAAAAAGAGCAGCATCCAGTGGTAGCTGGCCGGCCGCACCAACAGCGCCGCGCCGATCGCCCCCGCCAGCGCGCCCAGGCTGGACATCAGCCCCTGGAAACCGCTGGCCTTGCCGCGACCGGTCTCGGGGACGATCTCGGGAATATAGGCCTGGTAGGCGGCGATGGCGACGTTGTACGCGAACTGCAGCGCCAGCACCGCCACAATGAGCTCGGTATACCCCCGCGTGAATCCGAGCCACGCCGTCGCCGCAACCGCGAGCGCCCCGCCGCCCAGGACGTACGGCCGCCGCCGCCCGAAGCGCGAGCGCGTGCCGTCGGACAGCCAGCCGGCGAGGGGATGCACGACGCTGGCCAAAAGCGTGCCCACCATCGCGATCAGGCTGAGCGCCACGACCTTGCGCGCCTCGCCCACCGCCTGCAACACCAAAAGGGGCAGCAGGACGGTGAGCAGGGCCTCCCACAGGGCGTTGCCGGAAAACCAAAGAAAACTCAGCCGGAACTGATCCGCCCAACTCCCCGGATCAAAGGGACGCCGCGCGGCCGAGGGCGTCGCCCGCTCCACAGTGCCCATCACCCACCGCCACTCCCGAAGGATGCAGCCGGATCACAGCCGCGCGTGAAGGCACCGACCCGCCCCGACCTCAGAGACCGCGATCCGGCCGGAGCATGTGCTGGGCCAGCAGGGCATCGATCTCCGCCACCTGCACCTGCGCCAACCACGGGTGCTCCCCGTGCGTGCGGCACCAATCCAAAAAGGTGAACGGGTCCCAGGCGCCGGCCCGGCGCAGGTCGGCCACCCTGGCCTCGCACCAGGAATCGCCCCCGGCCGCCATGGACTCGCCGACGCTCAACGCCAGCGTCCACACGCGCGAAAACAGCGGGTGGTCGCCCACGCGGCGAAACCAGTGGGCGGAGTTGTCCAAATCGCCTTCGCGCCGATGCATCAGCCCGTGCCAGTACGAACCGGAAGGATTCTGCAGCCGCTGGCTCAGGGCATGGGACTCCGCCAGGTCGTCGTTCCACAGGTGCAGCCCCGCGCGCACGGCCGTCCCGCCGTCTCCGGACTCGAGCCCGAGCGCGTCGCCCGCGATCTCGGCCCTCAGGGCCTCGTCCCAGGACACCCAGGGCCGCGGTGCGAACAGCGGCAACGACCGGCCGCGCAGGCGCGTTACCACGGCGGCGAGCCCCGGATGGTCCGGCATCCATCGCTCCACGCGCACCCCTCCGGCGGCCGCCCACAGGAACAACCGCGCGCCGACCCTTCCCGCAGTGGGAGGCGCTTCCCTGCCGTGGCGCGGCGCAGGACCGAACCCCGGGGGGAAGGAATGCCTCCGCCGCGGTGGTGGCGGTGGGGCCGCCAAGCCGGGCTCCCGCGGCGGCCAGGGGGCGCGGGCCGCGCGGAAACCCGCGGACTGCCGGCCTCCGGGCGCGACCTGGATCGAGGAGAGGGACGGTGGCAAATGCGGATCGGACTGAACGCGGGCATCTTCCCCGGGAATCCGTTGCCGACGGAGGCGGTCCGGCTCGCGCGGGCCGCCGGGGCCGACGGTCTCGAACTCAACGTCGCGGCCGAAGGCCCGTTTTCCCTGGAGACACCCGAGCGTGATCTGGCGGCGCTGCGCACCGCCGCGGCGGAGGCGGGCGTGGACCTGCCGACGCTCCACTGCGGACTGCACTGGAAGTACCCGCTCACGGACCCCGACGCGGAGGTCCGGCAACGCGGCCTGGACGCGCTCGGTCGATCGCTTGAGATCGGCGCCGCGCTCGGCGGCACCGTCCTGCTGGTGGTACCGGGCGTCGTCACGCCACAGGTGCGGTACGCCGACGCCTACGCGCGCGCCCAGGAGGGAATTTCCGTGCTCGCCCGGCGCGCGCAAACCCTCGGCATGCGCATCGGCGTCGAGAACGTCTGGAACCGCTTCCTGCTGTCGCCGCTGGAGATGGCGGCCTTCATCGACGCGGTCGGCTCTCCGGCCGTCGGCGCGTACTTCGATGTCGGCAACGTGCTGGCCTTCGGCTATCCCCAGGACTGGATCGCCACCCTGGGCCGGCGCATCCTGGCCGTCCACTTCAAGGACTACCGCAGCGACGTCCCGGGCATGGGCGGCTTCGTGCACCTCCTGCAGGGCGATGTCCCGTGGGCCGCCTCACTCGCGGCACTGCGGGCCATCCCCTACGAAGGCTACGTCACGGCCGAACTCGGTCCATTCCGCCACCTGCCGCAGCGGACGGCCGGTGACACCGTTTCGGCCATGCGCGCCATCCTCGCCTCCGGATGACCGACGCCGCCACCCACCGCTACCTGCACCACGGCGGCCGCAGGCGGGAGCAGGAGGAGAAGGGAGAGGCGGCATGGGTGCGACCACGACACCGCAGACGCAGGCGCAGCGACCCTGGCCGCGGCGGGCCGTCCACATCGGCGCCATCGCCGTCGCGGCGGCGTTTGCGGCATGGAGGCTCGGCCACTTCTGGGCCCAGGTCGCGCCCATCTACCACACGACGGCCCTGAACAGCCGCCTGGACTTCACCTGGTATGACTACGCCTTCCAAACGGTGTGGCGGCACCTCAACCCGGCGCGGCACCTCTACGACGTCGCGCGCGAAGACCGCTGGATGGCGGCCCACCACCTCCCCTATGACCATACCGACCTCTACAGCTACCCCCCCCAGTTCGCACTCTTATGGTCCCCCCTGGCGGCCCTGCCGCTGATCGCCGCCCGCACCCTGTGGACCCAGATCAACCTGGGGGCCTTCTTTCTGGGCGTGGCGGCGGCGGCGGTCTACGCGCGGCCGCGCCTGGAACCCGCCGGCTGGCTGCTTCTCGCGGGGTTGGGACTGTGGGCCCACCCGGTGCGGGGTAACTTCTTCTGGGGCCAGAGCGACGCCCTGACGCTGCTCTTGGTCACGCTGGGTCTGGCGGCCTGCCTCCGGCCGAACCCCGGCCGGGGCGCCGCGGTGTTGGGCGGCGCCTGTCTGGGCTTGGCCGCCGTCTTCAAGGTGACCCCGGTGATCCTGCTGGTCTACCTCCCCCTGCGCTGGGCCCTGGCACGCGGCACGCCGCGCGGACGGGCGGCCGGACTGGCCGGGCTGAGCGGCTGGGTCCTGGTGGGTGCGAGCAGCCTGGCGGTCGGCTGGACGATGGGCTGGTCGCTGCTGACCACGTATCTGCGGCGGACCCTGCCCGCCGTCGAACACTCCGCCTGGCTGCACGGGCCGGCCCCGTGGAACCAGTCCTTCCGCGGCATCCTGATGGTCTGGGGGCCCAACCGCCCCGGTCTGACCGCGGCCGCCGACGGCTTCGCGCTGGCCGCCGTGGCCGCACTCCTGGCGCTGGTCGCCCTGCGTCCGCGCCTGGACGTGCGCCTGGAGGCCGCCGGGGCCGCCCTGCTGGTGCTCTTGTGTTCCCCGTCACTGGAGGGCCACCATTTCACCGCGGCCGTCCTGCCGTGGCTACTCCTGGGCGGATACCTGCTGGACGTTTTGCCCCGGCGCGCCTGGGCTTGGCCCGCGGCCGCCATCTTCGTCCTGGGCTCGGCGGCGTTCGTCCAACCCACGATCATCCATTGGCCGCCCGGTTGGTGGACGCCGGCCGGCCGCCGTCTTTCGGTACCACCGGGCCGCTACCGCCGCGTCTACCTCCTGGGCGCCTCCAGCTACGGGCCGATCCACTTCACGCTGCGCCTGCGCTACCAGGGCGGCGCCCAGGGATCGGTGGCCGCCATTTGGCCCGACTGGTGGACGCCCGGCCGGCCGCTGAAGCCCGCGATCGCCGGGCTGGCGGTGGGACACGCACCCCGAGGCCAGCGGGCGGGACTCTATGCCTTCCGCTACCCGGTGAATCCCTCCCGCACCCTGGACGCCCTGGTGCTGCCGGCCCGGCTGGCCGCTCAACACGGAGGAGCCCCATCCCTGCACCTGGTCGCCGCCACACTGCGCGCCGCGGGAGGCGGCCTGCGGACCGTGCCGCTGGGCGGGGTCGCCAACGCCGACGGCATCGTGCCCGGCCCGAGTGCCGGCGGCCTGGACCACACCAGTTTCGACGGCGTCGGCAACGACTTCTGGAGCGCCCACTGGCCGACCGCTGAACCCTGGCACACGCGGGTCGACGGCCGCGCAGTGGACTTCCGCTTACCCCCTGCGAACCGGCAGGCATTCAATGTCCTGTCCACCCCGGCCACAACCCCCACCGCCGCCACCACCTGGCCGTCGGTGGTGCTGAACCGCGCGCCCCACTTCGTCAGCATCGCCGCCTTCTTCACCAGCACCCTGGCGCTGATCCTGGCCGAACCAGCGCTCCGGCGCCGGCCGCCGCCCGGTGGGTGAACCGCGACGACGCCACGGCGCCACAGTGCAGCGTTTCGGCTCGGCGGAACCGTGCAGGTCCCGTGGCCCGCTACGGCCTGCCCTGGGCGTTACGAGATGTGCCCGGCCGGTCCACGCCGGAGGATTGGCTCGGTGACCGGACCGGCGGCGCACCGCGCCCGGGTCATCGGGCCACGGCGACCGGTTGGCCGAGTCTGGCCGAGCGGTAGGCGGCCAGGCAGACCGCCAGGGAGCGCGCGCCCTCCTCTCCACTCGTTAGCGGCTCCGCCCCAGTTGCGACCGCGTGGGCAAAGTGCCGGATCTCCTCCGTGAACGAGTCCGCGGCTGTGAGCGGCACGCGGATGAAGCCCGCGTCGCAGTCGGCGAGGACCTCCCTGTCCAGGTGCAGGCCCGAGACGTTGTGCATGCTGCCCCGGGTCCCATAGAGCCACATCAACTCATACCAGGGAGCGCGGCGTACGGCCCAGTTGGTGCTCAGCGAGGCGATGGCGCCGCTGGCGAAACGCAGCGTGGTCAGCGCGACCGCCTCGCCCTCCAGCCGGTCGGGGAGGGTGCGCTGAACGCTGTAGACCTCGGACACCTCGCCCAGAAACCAACGGAGCAGGTCGACGCGGTGGATGCCCGAGCCGATCAGCGCACCGCCGCCGGATCTCACGGCACTGCGCAACCAGTGGCCCTCCGGCAGTCGCACGTGCTGGTTGTGGTCGGCGCGTGCCGCAACGATCGCACCAAGGACGCCGTCGTCGATGCGGCGCTTCATCTCCTGGTACTGCGGGTCGAAACGCTCGTTATGGCCCACCTGCAGCACGACCCCCGCCGTCCGGGCCGCGCGTACCATGCGTCCGGCGTCCTCCAACGTCGTGGCCAGAGGCTTCTCCACCAGGGTGTGCTTGCCACGCGCCATCGCCGCCAGGGCGACTTCGGCGTGCAGGTCATGCGGCAAGCAGATGTCCACCGCATCGACCTCCAGGGACAGCAGGTCTCGGTAATCAGAAACGGCATGCGGCGCCGACAGTTCCCGGGCCCGCCGCGCCGCGGCGTCAGCCACGGCGTCGCACACCGCGGCCACCCGCACCAGCCCCTCCGCGGCCAGATGCCGGTAGGCGCGGACATGCGCCTGGGCAATCCCGCCCGCACCGATCAAACCGATCCGGACCGCGTCCATCGGCGCCACTCCCCCGTTCAACCGCATTCGGTCTGGCACCCACCGGCCGACCCCCTGGGCGCGCGGTTCCCTTGGGCCAGAGCGCCGGCCCCGCACCGGCCCACCTCCGGGCGGGACGCTACCCGGCATCCTCGGGGCTGGCGGCAAACTCCGCCTGGGTGGCCGCCAGCCGCGCGGGGTCGGGGGCCCCCGGATAGACCAGGACCCTGTAGCGCAGCACGAGTTCCTCCTCGACTCCCAATTCCAGGGGCGCGGCCAGCAGTGGCGACGGGTTGAGGTACGCGAAACCGGGCTCGTCGATGAAGCGCCACGGCGTGGGGTGGCGCCGATTTGCCGGGTGGTCGAAGATGGCCACTCCGGCACGGAGGTCTGGACCGCCATCGAGGCGGCCGAACATCGTGGCCCATGCCGCCCGCTGGTGTTCGATGGCCTTTCCCCGCCGGCCGGACGCATCCAGGCCGCCGACGGCTCCCAGACCGCGCGAAAAGCGCCAGGACAGCCCCCCGTACCCGCCCCACGGGGTTTCGGGCGTGATGGGCGTGCGGTCCAGGGTGACGCGTGCGGGGCCGGTGTGGAAGCGGACACTGCAATCCACCAGGTAACTACCCTCGGCGCACGGGCGTCGCCATGCCGTGCGGCGCACCTCGCGGCCCACCTCCACGCCCAGCGGATCCATGTAGGTGTAGGAAGCGGTCACCACCACCTGATCGGCCACCGCCTCCAGGCGTTCGGGGGGATCGAAGCGGATGACCCCGTCGGGCCGCGGGCGGTCCGCACCGTTCTCCCAATAGTTCACGCCATTGATCAACTTCCAATTGAACCAAAAACCGGTGTGCCAGACGTGGTCGTGCGGCGCGAAGCAGGTGAGCGGCGGGCCGCCCGGCAGGGACACCGGGTCGGCGTGCGGCCGAGCGCCGCGTTCGGTCCCCAGGTGCTGGCGGAAGTACTCGTCCCCGCGCCAGAACAGCCGCACCTCGGATCCCAAACGGTGCTCGTACCTCCACACCTTGGACGGCGCCAGCCGCGGGGCCCGGCCGGACGCCCCTCCCCCCCTCCGCGCTGGCGGTGGACCACTGCCATCCGGTCGCCCGCACCTGGCCGTCCCCTACAGATCGGCCAACTCCACCCAGGAGCCGGTCTCCGCCGAGCGGTAAATCCCGAAGACCGCCTTCATGGTCCCGAGGTTGTCCTCACCGCTGCTGTCCGGCGTCTGGCCGGTCCGGCAGCAGGTGGCGAAATGCGCGATCTCGTTGGCGAAGGCGTTGTCACCGGCGGGCAGGCCGGCCGCGTCGGGCGGCACCGGCAGAAAACCCGTGAACTGGCCGTCCCATCCCTTCCCGCGAGCAGCCGCGTCCTGACGGGCCCGCGAGGCGAAGAACGCGGGTCCGGACCCCTTCCCCGTCGGCGGCAGCGCGTGCACGGCTCCGTCGCTGCCCAGCAGCATGAACATCTCGCTGTACGGCAGGCGAAAGCCGCTGTAGGTGGCAAAGTGCTCGCCGATCGCGCCGTTGGCGAACTCAAGGATGGCCGCGGCGTAGTCCTCCGCGCCATTCCGGTAGGGCTCCGTCCCGCGGCGCGTGATCGCCAGGACCCGCCGGACGTCGCCGATCAGAAAGCGCATCAGGTCGAGGCGGTGGACCGAGACGGAGATCACGATCCCGCCCCCGGCCAGGCGGCCGTCGAACAGCCAGTGTTCCTTGGCAAGCAGGTCGGGCGCGTTCTGCATGGAGTCGAAGCGGACGGCGCGGATGGTCCCAAGTTCACCGGAGGCGCACAACCTCCTGACGCCGCGGTAAGACGGCATGTACCGCTGCGTTTGCGCCACCATCAGCACGACCCCGCCCGCGTCGGCCGCCCCCACCATGGCGCGGCACTCCGCCATGGTACAGGCCATGGGCTTCTCCACCAAGACGTGCTTGCCGGCCCGCGCGGCTGCGATCGCGACCTCGGCGTGCAGGTGGTGCGGCAGGCAGATGTCCACCGCGTCGACGTCCTGGCGTTCGAGCACGGCACGATAGTCGGCGCTGGAGAAATCGGCCCCGAGCTCCGCAGCGCGTTGGTCGGCGAGGTGCCGGACCGTGTCGGCGGTAGCGGTAACGGGCACCAGGTCCGGACCGAGGGCTCGGTAGGCGGCGGCATGCGCGGACGCGATACCCCCGCACCCGATGATCGCGACGCGCACTGCCGCCGGTGTGGCAGCCATCGCCCACCGCCCCCCGCGGCACCCGGGTCGGCCGGCCGCCCCGCAAGCGGCCGCCGCCGGTGCCCATCGCGCCCAGGGGGAGTACGCTCCCTGCCGCGACTCCCCTGCCTGGGATTCTCGGTGATCGCCCTCCAACCCGGCCGGCCGCCGCGCCGACTGCGGCCACCGACGCGGGCGTGGCAGTTCAGCGCTGCGTCTGGCCTGAATCCTTGCCCGGGGCGGCGTCGCCCTTGTCCGCACCGGGCGCGGAGGGCGCGCCGCCTTCGGGATGCGGGGCCGATGTCCCGGCCATCCCGCGCCGGAACGCGGTGATGGTCCGGCCGACGGCGCCACCCAGTTCGGGAAGCCGACCGGGACCGAAGACCAGCAACGCGACGACCACCAACACCACGATGTGCACCGGGGTCAAAAGGTCACCGAAATCCATTCGGGCCGCCTTCCTCCGGACGGAGCCCCGCTCCGTCCCACGCCACCCTACGCCTTTCCATCACCGTCGCGCCAGGTCGCGCTACGAAACCTCGGCGAGCAGGGCCTCGCCGGTGCGGCGCAGGATCTCCCCGGCCTCTGGCGCCAGGGCCGAGGCGAAACCGTAGTAGCGGTGGGCGGCCGCCACCTCGTAGCCGCCGGCCGCGTACGCCGCGCGCTCCGGCACATACCCACAACTCGCCCCGGCGTGACCCGTCGCCAGGCAATCGGCGGGCAGACCCTGTGCGAGCGCCGCATGGGGCTCGCCCGGCCAGAACAGCAAGCGGCCGTCCCCCACCCGCCAGGCGCCGACCTCCGCGACGGTGGGCGGCACGGGTCGGCCCGGCCGTGCCACGGCATCCCACCCGGCCGGCCGCGGCCCCCCGGCCACCGCTGGCCGGTCCCCCGCCAGGCGCGGCAGTTCCACCGACGCACGCACCGCGGCCAGGGCATCCGCGGCCCCAACCCGCACCGAACACCACAGGGCGTGCAGGCGTTCCGCCACACCCACCCACTCGGCCAGGGCGGCCTCACCACGCCGCCGGGGGTTTTGGTCGCCGCTGCAGCCCGGGATGAAAATGGAAGGATAGGGAAGGCCGGCCCGCACCACCCCGACCCAATCGGCCGAGATCCGCCGCTGCGAGGCCTCGAGCACGACCGGATGGCAGGCGGCCGACCAAAGCATGCAGACCGGCGCCCGCGTCCCATCGGCCCGCTCGATCTTCAAGGCATGCAACCGCGGGTCGACCATGCCGCCCGGATCGCGCCGATTCGCCCAGGGAGGGTCAGCGAGTGCCGCGCGGCCCCAGCCCAGGCGGCAGGGTACGAGCGCGTCCATCGCGGCCGCCGCGGTCGCCGCGGCAGTGGCCACCAACTGGCGGAGAAACGCGGGATCGGGGCGGCCGCAATCCAACAGGTGGTAGCCGGCTGGCGCGCTGTGCGTGTGAGAGCAGACCACCTGGAGGCGGTCCGCGGGCAAGCGGCAGGACGCCGTCAACGAAGCGACCAGGGCGGTATCGGCCGCGCACACATCCAGACCGATCAGCAAGTATGGTCCCTGGTCGCCGACGGCCAGCGCCAGGGCGGCCACCTGCAGTGGGTCCCGCACGCCCGTCGCCGGTTGCACCCGCGCCGCATAGCCGCTGAGTTCGACCGGTCCGGCCGCCTGATCGGGCAGCAGGTGGCGCACGGCAAACCCCGCCCGCATCCGGACACCCATCCACGCCACCCCTCCGGCGCCGCCGCCGGTCACCCCCAGGCCCGCTGCAGCTTCCAGACCGCCTCCGGGATCGCCCGCAGGTCGGACTCCTCGGCAAGCAGCACCGCCTGATGCAGCCAGCAGCAACGATCGGCCGCCTGGCGCGCCACCGCCAGAGCTGCGTTCCCACCGTCCGGGAGCGGCACCCCCGCCCGTTGCGCGTTGACCGTCGCCTGACGGGCCACGGCGGCATTCCCGGACAGCAGGGTATATCCAGCGCTCGCCGGCACACCCTCGGCCCGCAACGCCGCCAGGAAGGCCCTCCGATCCCGTCCGCCGAAGGCCGCCGGGTCGTAGTTGAAGGCGAACAGATGCCAGGCATGGGCCGTGGCGGCTGGCGGCGGGCACAGCGGGGCGATCCCCGGAACGCGGGCCAGCGCCTCGGTCAGGAGCGACGCGGCGCGCGCCCGCCTGGCCGCCTGATCGGGAAAGCGTTGTAGCTGCGAGCGCAGGAGCGCAGTCTGCAGCGCCGTCAGGCGCAGATTCTGACCGATGCGCTCGTGCCCATACCAGGCGCCTTCCCGTGTCCGGCCGGCATTGTGCAGCGACCAGACCCGTTCGAGCGCTTCACCGCGGCCGGTGACCGCCCCGCCCTCACCGGCGCTGAGGTTCTTGCTCTCCTGGAATGAAAAACAGCCGAACAATCCGAAAGAACCGACCGGCCGGCCCAGCCAGGCCGCCCCCGGAGCCTGACAGGCGTCCTCGATCAGAACGGCCCCGCGGTCCTGGCAGAGTGCCGCAAACGTCGGTGGGTCCGCCGGGCACCCGGCGAAGTGCACGGGGATGACCGCCCGGGTGCGCACCGACCAGGCGGCGGCGGCCGCCTGCGGGTCCAGGCACAGCGTCGCGGGATCGAGGTCGGCGAAGACCGGCACCGCCCCCACCTGCAAGCAGGCACTGGCGGTGGCGATGAAGGTGTATGGCGGGACGATCACTTCGTCCCCCGGGCCGACACCCGCGGCCTGCAGGGCCAGGATCAGGGCCGCCGTACCGCTCGAGACGGAGACGCAGTCCAGATCCCCTTCCCCGGGTGGCCGGTGGAGGGCCGCAAACGCCCGCTCGAAGGCGCGAACCTCCGCCGCCCCCGCCGTCGCGGAACACCACGTCCCCGCACGCAACACCGCGAGTACGGCCGCCTCATCCTCCGGCGACACCTGCGGCCAGCGCGGCCACGGACCTGGATGGACCGCCTGGCCGCCATCCTGCGCCAGGCGCGACGCGTCCGCCAAGGGGCCACCCCCGCTTCCCCACGTCTACCCGTGCGTCTTGGAAGGGGGAATCGACACGTCCGCGGCCCATCCCTGCCGACGGCGCTCCGGGCCGCACCCGAGATGCGAGGGGCGCCGCGGCGCGCGCCCCGATCCCCGCGCCCGCTTCAGCGCACGATCCGTATCCGGTAGGTGCGCAACCAGGCGTCGACCTGGATCAGATAGGCGTAGAACTGCGCTCCACTCATCGTCTGGCCGAACCATTGCACCCGCGGCGGGCCGTCCTCGCTCAGCAACCGGTGCAGCAGAGCCGTGTCCACAAGCGGCGTCAACGGTGAGGTCGGATCGGCGAGGATGGCCCGCAGGCGCGAGCGGGTCGCCGCCAGGTAGTCGGGGTTGAAGGTGCGTGGGTACGGCACCTTCTTGCGCACCAACACGTCCTCGGGCAGCAGACCGCGCAGGGCCCGGCGCAGGATGCCCTTGGCCTGGCCGTCGCAGGTCTTCAGATCCCAGGGAATGTTCCACACGTAGGACACGAGGCGGTGGTCGCAGAACGGCACCCGCACCTCGAGCCCGACGGCCATGCTCATACGGTCCTTGCGTTCCAACAACACCGGCAGGAACCTGGAGATGTTCAGATAGAGGATCTCGCGCATCCGGGCGGCGCGCCCGGTCTCGCCCTCCAGACGCGGCACCTCGGCCAGGGCGTCCCGGTAGCGGTCGGCCACAGCGGAAGCCATCACAACCGGCTTCGGGTCAGGGCCTTTTTGAGCCTATTACCACCGATTGATCACAAGTGGTCACCGACACCGTCCAGGGACCGCCCGATGGTTCGCGGTACCGCCGACTGGCCATGAAAGGTCTGCCTGAGAGAGGCGTGCCGCCGAGGGCGTACCGAAGGAGGGTGCGGCCCCGCGCGCCGCGATACTCCAGCGCGCTACCTGTGTCCCAGTCGCACGCACGACTCGGCACCAAGCACCCCAAGCAACGTCAGCCGAGTTTCATGTTGGCCAAACGTTCCTCCAGCACGGGCAGGTCTTCTTGTATGGTCATCCATACCGTTTCTGGATCCACTCCGAAGTACTCATGAATAAGCACATTCCGCGTCGCAATGACTTCGCCCCAGGGAATTTCGGGGTACGCATGGCGCGTCGCCCGGCTCACGTGGCCGCACGCCTCGCCGATGATCTCCAACTGCCGGACCACGGCACTCTGCGTCTTGAGGTCCTGAAGAAACTCGTCCCTGGTCATGCCCTCGGTGAACTCCTGCGCCAACCGGATGGCGTCACGTACCTCCGCGATATAAACAGCATCATCCCTCGCAGCCATACAGCACCTCGCGGCTCCGCAGAATCCGCTCTCTGAGATGCCGGCTGAGCCCTCTCTTGCTGACTAGATCCACCCGCCGCCCAAACACCGCAGAAAGATGTTCCTGCATCTTCACCAGACGGAAGAGCGATGCGGCTCGGCCTGGGGCAAACTCCACCAACACATCCACATCGCTTTCGGGTCCGAAGTCCTCTCGGACCACCGACCCAAACAGGGATAGTTCGAGAACATGGTTCTCTTCACAGAACTGCCGTATCGCCTCCGGATCAACCACCATCGCCGCCACCGGCCCCCTCCCCCCTTGCAAGCAGTCCCAGGGCAAAGTGCACCACCGGCGACATCCCCAGTCTACTCCGGAGCCTGGTTCCACCGTTGCTTCCGCGGCTCTGACCGCACCCGTTGCACGGCGACCTCCCCACCACCGCCGGACGGTCACGCGCCCGCACCGCAGCCTGTGCGTCGTGCAGCATGGGGGCGAACGCCTGGGGGGGACACGGGGGAGCTACGGGGCACCCACAGAAACGCCACCCCCCGCGGTTGGCGCCCCCCGTGGCCCCCTGGGTCCATTAGGACGGGCCGGACAAGCAAACAGGCGGGATTGGGGGCCTTGTCCGTTCCTCTCTTCATAGCCTTTTGTCTCCGGCCGCTGGCGCGGTCAGTTTCCTGCTTGGAGATTCCTGCTTCGTTGCGGCTGGTTTCACCAGGCCGTTCTCCTGGCCAGAGCCCTCCGCTCCACAGGCGTTTTGTGTCTCCGGGGAACTCCCGGCGACAAGTCCGGTCCCAGACCTGTTTGAGCGTCTGCGTTCTTACGTGCCGGACGCTGTTTCCCGGCACAGCGGCCAAAACACAGGCTTTCAAGATGCGGGGAACGGATCTTATGCCTATGTTTCGCCACGAACGGCGATACCTCCTGCAGCTACTGGCAACCCTGCAGGTGTCCGCCGCCCTGGCTCCCTCGGTCACAAACGGCCACACAGAGCCTGAGACCAGCCGCGAACAGGGAGACCAGCGGGCACCACTCATGGTACCGGCGAACCTCGGCGATCCCCGTCTGGACCAGCGCTTCAATCGTTTCTCTCGGGTGACGGTACCATGACGATGTCGCGGTCGGCAATGTATTCCAGGGGGCGCACCAGGCGGCGGGCTTCCGGCGAGAGCACGGCGGCACGCACGTCTGTGGCGCGCGACCAGGGGAAGGTATCGGCGGTGATGGCCTCTTCCCAATGGCACCAGGGATACCCGCCGAAGACCTCGTCGGCCGCCTCTCCCGAGAGGGCCACCGTGGTCTCCTCCCGCACCGCGCGGCAGAGCAAGTACAGAGACGAATCGATGTCCGCCAACCCCGGCACGTCACGGGCGGCCACGGCCGTCTGAAGCGCCTCCACCTGCTCGGCGGAATCCAGCACCACCGTGCGGTGGTCCGTGCCCAGGGTCGCCACCATGCGGTCCACCCAGGGACCGTCCGGATCGGCGTAGTAGTCGGTGGACTGGAAATGCCTTCCGCCGTCCGCGAACTCCAGGGCATACGTACGTAACGGACCCCGCCCCTCGCGCTCCAGGGTGTCCACCGCCAGCGCCGCGACCGCGCTGGAATCAAGCCCTCCGGAGAGCAGGGTCGCCAGCGGCACGTCGGAGACCAACTGGCGGGCCACCGTGTCCTGCAGGAGGTCGCGCACCGTGCGCGCCGTGGCGGCCGGCCCGTCGTGGTGTGGTTCCGAGTGCAGGCCCCAATACGACCAACGCCGCAACCCGCGCCGATCGAAGACCATCGCCTGGCCGGGCCGGAGTTCCTCGACACCACGGAACACGCCGTGGCCAGGGGTCCGCCCCGGACCCAGGGCCAGCACCTCCGCCAATCCCTCCGCCCCCACCTCCGGCGGTACCGCGGGGTGTACCAAGAGCGCCTTCAGTTCCGAAGCAAAGAGCAGGCCCGCCCCGCGCGCGACGTAGAACAGCGGCTTCACCCCGAGCCGGTCGCGCGCCAGAAAGAGGCGCTGTGCCTCCGCGTCCCAGATACCGAAAGCGAAAATGCCGTTCAGCCGGTCGACGCACTCGGTGCCCCAGGCCAGATAGGCCTGCAACAGCACCTCCGTATCCGAACGGCTGGTGAAGCAATGGCCGCGTGCGACGAGCGCGGCCCTGAGCTCCGCCGTGTTGTAAAGTTCCCCGTTGTACGTGAGCACGACCGGCGATTCGTCCGCAAGAGGTGCCGCCTGGTCGTGGGCCGCCGGCTCCCCCCCGACCATCACCGGCACCACGCCCCGGCGGACGCCGGCCCGGGTGCGTACCATCGGTTGGCCTCCGCCGACCGGATCGATCACGGTCAGCCGCCGGTGCACCAGCGCGGCGTGCGGTCCGAACCAGGATCCCTCAGCGTCCGGGCCCCGACACGCCAGACGATCGCACATCGCCGCCAGAATCGGACGCCGCTCTCGTGGGTCCATGTCCCAGTCGATCCAGCCAGCGATGCCACACATCCAACGTCAACCCCCGTACCGTCATGCTCCCGCGGCCTCCGCACCGGCCGCCGCCGCCCGGCCCATCCGGGCGGCGACGGCGGCACGGGCTAACGGCCCAGGGTAGGCGACGGCACCGGGGGTCTGTGCGTGTCCGCCCCTGCGGGTCTAGTTACGGGAGCCGCAGCAGCCGCAGCCACTGTCCGATTCGCCGCAGGGGCAGGCCGTCTCGGAGGATCCCGACCGCAGGATGGCGTGGACCCGCGGCAGGGTGCGGCGGACCCGCGATTCCGAGCAGCGCGGGCACCGGACGTCGTCCCGCTTCGCCACCGTCCGCTCCGCCTCGAAGGCCTCGGCGCAAACCTCACAGGTGTAGTCATACCAGGGCATTTCCCGACCCCTCCCCGATGGACACCGCATCCGGTGTCCACTTCTTGCGCGACGCGACCATCCCCTCCCCGAAGACCCATCCGGCTTTGGCCGGGTACAGCGGATCCCCGTCCCGCGCCGGCGGGATCAGGCCAGGAGGGGAAACCACTCCCCCTGCAGCGATTGCCCAGGCTGCAGGCCCAGGTCCTTGGTGACCGAGATCGCGGCGCAAGCCCCCGGCTTCAGCCGTGGGGTGAGCCGCGATCTCGGTCAGCCGCGCCCGGGGGTATTAACTGTTGACCAGCAATATCTACACATCTCATCTCCTGTGATATACTGTAGGCATGAAACTGAGCGCCGGGGCGAAGGAGCAAGGCATCGGCCACCAAGCCGCGTGGCGAATGTACCGCGATGGCATATTGCCCGTGCCGACAGAGCAACTGCCCACAGGCACCATCATCTTGAAGCCCCCAAAGGAGGAGCCAACAGGGGTGGCGGTCTATGCGCGTATGCCCTCATCTGACCAGCGTGACCAGCGTGACCAGCGTGCGGACCTGGATGGGCAGGTGGCGCGTGTGCGTGTGCGTCGAGTTCGTGACGCGCAAAGGCTATTGGCCAAGGCCCTACGCCGACTGCGGCACCGGTAGCGGCTGCATGGCCGTAAGCAGCGTGGCTCACGCAACCGCCGCAAGTCGGCGGCCGGCCTTGCGAGACTGCACCGCCGTATCCGCTCTCAACGCACGGACTTCCTGCACAGGGCGACCACCTACCTGACGAAAACCAAGTCGGTCATCGTGGTCGAGGACCTTGCGGTGCGTGGCATGATCCGAAACCACTCGCTGGCGCGGTCCATCGCGGACGCGCCCGTCCGCCAGCTAGTTGTCCGGGTTGCCCGCACGCCGCGGTCGGTCGATGTGCCGCTGCAGCCGGCGGACCGCCTGGGCCAGCCGGCTCTAGATTCGCACTGAAACGTGACCCAGGTTTCGCGTTCAAAAGTGCACCGTCCTGGAATGATTCTCCTCGGTTGGCAGAAGACTTTCCGGGGAGGCTTCAGGGATGCGGTGGACCGTCGGGCTCCTGGCCGGCGCCGGATCATCCCGCCCAGCGGACGGCGGTCTTGATCCGCTCCGGTCCTCCGCCGATGGCCGAAGCCACATCGGCGGGCGGGACCCTCACGCTGACCAGGCCGGCCAACCAGCCCGGCCAGTTGGCTTCCGCCACCGCCAGGGATTGACCCGCCTGCGCGAAGGCCTCGCGGCTGGCATTCACCGATCCGAAGACCAGACCGTTGCGCAGCACCAACCCCAGGTTGATCGCGTCCGCCGGGACCTCCAGGCTCACACCCGCGCCCGACACGCCCAACAGGCAGAGCACCCCGGCGGGCGCCAGCGCCTGCAGGGCGCCGAACACCAGCGCGCGCGCCCCGGTGCACTCCACGATCCAGTCCACGCCGTCCGCCCCGGCGACCTGGGCCAGCTCGGCGTCCGCGCTGCAGACATAAGCCGCGCCCAGCGCGCGCACCGCCTGGGCCCGCGGATGGTCCGCTGCGTCGCGGTCGTAGACGGTGACGTCCAGATGGCGCAGCCGCAGCAGCATCGCGGCCAGGAGCCCGACCGGACCCGCCCCGGTCACCAGGGCACGTTGCGGCTCCCATGCCAAGCGCGCGCGTTGCACGCGCGCCGCCTCTTCGATCGCCTTGGTGACGACGCTGGTCGGTTCCATCAGCACGCCGAAGTCGGCAAAGCCGTCCGGCAGCGGCACCAGATAACGGGGCCATTCCGCGAACCGCTCGCACTGATAGCCGTGGGCCCCCTGGATGCCGCGCTCGGTGTATTGCAGGCTGATACACATGTCCGGGTGGTCGTGTGCGCACGGGTAGCAGCGCGGTTGGCCGCAGGGCCGCCGCACCGTCGGCGCCACCAGTTGGCCGGGCCGCAGGCCACAGCCCTCGGGCGCCTCCAGCACGCGCGCCAGGCATTCATGTCCCGGGATCAACCACGGGGAACCCCGAGGGGCCTCGCCGTGCCCCCCCGCCAGAATCTCATGGTCCGTCCCGCAGATCCCCACCTCAATCGTCGCAAGCAGCGCCTGGCCCGCCGCCGGACGCGGATCGTCCACCGTCGCCAACCGCGCGGATCCCGCCACGCCGGGCTTCACCGTGATCGCCCGCAAACGGGGCCCCCCCTTTCCGCCCGCTGGACCGGACGGGGCGCCAGCGCGCCTGCGCTGGGGTTTCCCCTTCGAGTCCGCGTGGCCTGCCCGCTCCCGCCGGAGCGCCCCCTCCCGCCAAGCCCACGCGCCCACCGGCACGCGAGCCCCGCCGAGCCCTTTGTCGAACCCGGTTTCGAGACCGGGTCCGCCATTTCAGATTTTCTGCCACGTTCCATCTTGCCGCTCCCCGCTGCGGGTGTCACACTCGGTCCGTCCGGTGGCCGGATCGATGGCCGCCGGGGGCCGCTAGGCGGCCAAACCCTTCATGCAACCACGGAGGCGCACCCCCGAACACGACACAACATCCGCCTTGCAGACTTAGCCCGGCCGGGGTTTTTCCCGGTTGCGCCGGTGCATTCGGGCGGCTTGTGCGTTGGGGACAAAGGGAGGCCCGTCGGATGCAGTTGGTCGATGGCGCCGACGCCGCACCGGACCAGGGGGCCTACGCGGACCCGCCGCTCCTGTGTGCCGGCAGCGACCTGGACGGACAGGGGCGATTCGGACGCAGCTGGCTGATCGTGCGCGACGGCGAGGTGGTAGTCTGTACCGGCGACGGCATCTGGCCATCCGCCCAGGGCCCCTACCTGCGCCGCCAACGCGAGCAGATGTGGGACGGCGCCCACCTGTGCCTGGCCGCCCCGCCGCCGCGCGAGGCACAGGAACTGCAGCGCATGCCGCTCGCGCGCCTGGCTTCTGTCCGCCTGCGCCACGAGATCGGCGCCGTCGTCCTCGTGGCACGCCTGGAGGATGGCGCCACCATCCCGCTGCTACGCGGCACCGCGCCGCTGGCCCGCCACCTGGCCATCGCCGCCCGCGCCCTGGAGAAGCTGATCAAGGGCGAGCCCCTGCAGGTCAACGTCCAGGACCTCCCCTCGTACTGCCCGCGCTGCGGCCGGCGCCTGGGCAACGACACGCGCGTCTGCGGTTCTTGTCTGAACCGCGGCGCCGTGCTGCGCCGGCTGCTCGGCTTCGCCGAGCCATACCGCTACCGCATGCTGACCGCGGCCGCGCTCGTGCTCGTCAGCAGCGCCATCGCCCTGGTGCCGCCCCTCATCACCAAACACCTCACCGCGGCCCTCATCGTCCACGGCCAGCCCGTCGCCATGCAGGCGGTCGGCGTCTTCGTGCTGCTGCTGCTCGCCATCCAGACGGCGAACCGCATCATCGGCGTCATCCAAGCCCGGGTCGGGGTCTGGGTCGCGTCCCGCATCGTCGGCGACCTGCGGGGCCGCGTCTGGAACGCCTTGCAGCGCCAGAGCCTTTCCTACTTCGACCGCATGCAGGTCGGACAGATCATGGCGCGCATCAACAATGACACCCAGCGGGTGCAGCAGTTCCTCACCGACGGTGTTCCCTTCTTCGCGCCCAACGCGCTGCGACTGCTCGGCTCGCTGGCGATCATGCTCGCCCTGAACTGGAAGCTGACCCTGATCGTGCTGTTGCCCTCCCCCTCGCTGATCATCGCCCGCTACCTCTTTTGGCCGCTGATCCGCAAGGTCGACCGCCGGCTCTGGCAGACGATCGGCAAGCTGAACGTGGTGGTCGACGACGTCCTATCGGGCATCCGCGTCGTCAAGGCGTTCGGACAGGAGGAACGCGAGCGGGACCGCTTCGGCGAGGTGAACTCCGATCTGGTCTCCCGCAACATCCAGGCACAGTACCTCTGGCAGACGATCTTCCCCGCCTTCGCCTTCATCGGCGGGCTCGGCGGGTTGTTCCTCTGGTACTTCGGCGGCCAGTCCATCGCCGCCGGCCGGATGACCTTCCCGGACCTGATGGCCTTCATGGGATACATCGGCATGTTCACCGGCCCCCTGGGCTGGTTCGCGAACCTATCCAACTATTACGCCACCTCGATGACCTCGGCCGAGCGCGTCTTCGAGGTCCTCGACGCCGAGCCGGACGTGCGCCAGGCCCCCTCCCCCCACAACCTCCCCCAGCTGCGCGGCGCGGTGCGCTTCGAGTCCGTGGAGTTCGGCTACGTCCCCCATGACCCCGTGCTCAAGGGCGTCTCGCTGGAGGTCGCCCCGGGGGAGATGATCGGACTGGTCGGCCACACCGGCGCCGGCAAGTCCACCTTCATCCAGTTGCTGACGCGGCTGTACGACGTGGATTCCGGCTGCATCCGCATCGACGGCGTCGACATCCGCGAGATCTCCCAGGACGACCTGCGCCGCCAGGTCGGCCTGGTGCTGCAGGACACCCTGCTGTTCGACGGCACGATCGCCGAGAACATCGCGTACGGCAAGCCGGGGGCCACCCTGCTGGAGGTGATGCGCGCCGCCAAGATGGCCAATGCGCACGACTTCATCCTCCGCCAGCCCGACGGCTACGACAGCCGCGTCGGCTGGCACGGGCACCGCCTCTCCGGCGGCGAGCGCCAGCGCATCACCATCGCGCGCGCCATCCTCCACGATCCCCGCATCCTCATCCTGGACGAGGCCACCGCCTCCGTAGACACGCAGACCGAGCGCCAGATCCAGCAGGCCATCGCCCGCCTCATCCGCGGCCGCACCACCTTCGCCATCGCCCACCGGCTGTCCACCCTGCGCCACGCCGACCGCCTTGTCGTCTTCGACCACGGGCGCATCGCCGAGGTCGGCACGCACGACGAACTGGTCGCCAGCGGCGGCATCTACGCCAAGCTGGTCGAGGCGCAGTACGAGGCACTGCGCAGCCGGGAGGTGGTTCTACAGTGAACGCGAACTGGAGCGCGGCCGACGGCGATGCCGCCGCCGCGGACGCTTGGGCGACGGCGACCGAAGGATTGGACCTGGTGACGCTGGACCCGGGTGCCTGCCACCTGAAACCCGGCCCGGCAGGCCGCCTGTGCGGCACCGTCCACGGCAGGGAGCATGCCGAGATCGTCCCCTACCGGCCGTTTCCCCTGTCCGAACCGGACTGGGTCTCCCTGGTCACGGTGGAGGATTCCGACTCGGACGGGCGGCGCAGCGATGGCGACCGCTCGGACTGGGTTGAACTGGGCGTGCTGCCCAATGCGGGCGCCCTGGACCCCGAAAGCCGCGCCGCGCTGGACGCCGCGCTGGTCCTGCGCTACTTCCTGCCCCGCGTCCAGCAGATCTCGGCGGTGCGCGACGAGGACCCCGGCCAGAGCGGCGCGGTCGTGTGGGACCTGCAGACCGACCGCGGTCCCATGCGCCTGCGCATGCCCAATCTGTTCGAAGGCATCCAGCAACTTCCGTCGGGACGCCTGCTGCTGTCCGGCGGGGAGGGCAACCGGGCCGACATCCCGGACGTGGCGGCCATGGACCCGGCGAGCCGCCGGCTGCTGGAACGCTATTACTGGTTTTGATGGTTTTGGACGCGCTGCCTGCGCCCGCCGATCCCAGGACGGAAGACGACCAGGCGCATGACGAAAAAGCTCATGCTCGACGCGAATGCCATGGCGACGCCCTTGGCCAGGTTGACCTTGACCCAGTGCGGCGCGATCTGCAGGGCGTGCACCTGGGAGGCGGTGAGGATCAACACGAGGTCGTTGATGCCGATGTTGAGCAGGGACTGGGCGATGAACAGCGTCAGCTGACGCGTGCTGCCGTCTGCCTGGCGCCGGAAGGTCCAGCGCGTATTCCACAGATAGGAGTTGAGGATGGCCAGTGCCACCGCCAGGGAGGTCTCCACCGTGAGCCCGATCCGGCTGGTGGTGGGAAACACCGCCAGGAGGATGTTGAGGATGGCCAGATCCACGGCCGCGTTGACAAAACCCACCGTCGCGAACTGACCATACTGCCGCCACGCCAACACGCGCCGACGCACAGCGGCCGGCTCGCCCACCGCACGCCCCTGCGGCGATGCGCCCTCAGCTGGCCAACGATTCTCCACCGGCAATTCAGCGCCCCCCGGCACCCGAGCCCCCCGACGCCAGGTGCGGCGTCCCCGCCCCCGCCCCCGCCAGCCCGAGCGCCTCGTCATAGTAACCCAACAGTTGGCGCGTGGGGCCATCCCAACCGTGCCGCGCCCCGCGGGCACGGGCGCCGGCCCGCAGCCGGGCCGCGAGTTCGCTGGAGCCCGCCAGGGCATCGACGGCCTGCATAAGCGCGGACGTATCGTCTCCGTCGTAGAACATGCCGGCCTCGTCCTCACCCAGCAGCAGGTGGCTCGGGTGGCTGTGGGCCGCGATGATGGGCAGCCCGCACGCCATGGCCTCCAACAGGACCAGCCCGAGCGTCTCGGTCGTCGACGGGAACACAAAGGCATCGGCGGAGGTGTAGGCTGCGATCAGCGCGTCGCCGTGCAAATTGCCGGTGAACACCGCCGACGTTCCCGCGAACGTCGCTTCCAGCGCCTGGCGCGCCGGGCCGTCGCCCACCATGGCCAGGCGCAGATCGGTGCGGCGGGCCAGCGGCAGGAGCCGTTCCAACTGCTTTTCCGCCGCCAGGCGCCCCACATACAACAGCACCAGCGGCACCTTTGCACCGCCGCCCAAGCGCAGGCGCATCGCCGGGTCGGCCGGCAGCGGGCGGAATCGCTGCAGATCGACGCCATGGCTCCAAACCCGCACGCTGGCGAACCCGTGGCGCACCAACTCGACCCGCGCCGCCTCAGAAGTGCAGAGGTTGACGGCCGCCCGGTTGTGCAGCAGGCGCATGTAGGTCCAGATCGCCCCACTCAGATAACCGAAGCCATACAGCTTGGCATAGTGCGGAAAGTGGGTGTGGTAGCTCGCCACCAGGGGCACACCCATGCTGCGGGAAGCGAGGATCGCCCCGATCCCGAACACGGTCGGGTTCAGGGTGTGGATCACGTCCGGCGAGAAATCCCGCAACAGATCCAGCGTCCGCACCCGCGGCCAGATGACTCGCTTATCCGGATAGAGGAAGAACGGGTTGCCGGGGAAACCCACCACCCGCGCGCCCGCATACGTCGGCGGGCCGCCGTCGGGGGCCAGCACGAGCACCTCGTGGCCGAGCCGGTTGAGTTGCTCCAGTGTGGCCAACAGACGCGTCACCACGCCGTCGGTGGAGGGCAGATAGGTTTCGGTGAACATGGCGACCCGCACGAGCCGTGGTCCCCCTCTCCCGGATGCCTCAGGCGGCCGCGCCTCAGCGCCAGAGCACAGTCGGTAGCAGTTTACCCGCCAGGATCCGGTCAGAAAACCGGACCGCCAACTGCAGCAAATCCGCCACCAGGTCGTCGTCCAGCAGGTGCGGCTCGAGGCCGAGGTCGATCAGAGCGGTGTGCACCGCATGATAGTAGTGCTCCTCCTGCTCGACGCGCGGGTTGGGCAGGTGCGCCACCCGCGCCCGCAACCGCAGGCGCGGCGCGACCGCCGCCACCCGCTCCGCCAACTGCAACACAGAAAACTGTTCGGTGAACTGGTTGAAAACGCGGAACTCCCCCGGCCGCGCCGGATGGAGCAGTGCGAGTTCGACGCAGCGCACCGTGTCCGCGATCTGGATGAAACCGCGCGTCTGGCCGCCCTTGCCATACACCGTCAGATCGTGCCCGGCCACGGCCTCGACGATGAAGCGGTTGAGGGCGGTGCCGAAGATCGCATCGGTATCGAAGCGATTATACAGGACGGGATCCGACGCCGTCTCCGCCGTCTGGACGCCGTAAACGACCCCCTGGTTGAGGTCGGTCGCCGCCAGACCCCAGACGCGGCAGCAGAAGTGAATATTGTGGCTGTCATGCACCTTCGACAGGTGATACATCGATCCGGGCTGCTTGGGAAAGGGCAGGGTGTCCGTCCTGCCCTTGTGCTCGATGGTGATGTAGCCTTCTTCGATGTCGATGTTGGGAGTACCGTACTCCCCCATCGTCCCCAGCTTGATCAGATGGGCTTGGGGAACGAACTCCTTGATGCCATACAGGAGGTTCAGGGTCCCCGCCACATTGTTCACCTGGGTGAACACCGCGTGCTGGCGGTCGATCATCGAATACGGCGCCGAACGCTGCTCGGCGAAATGCACGATCGCTTCCGGCTCCTCACGCCGCAGCACGTCCATCAGGAAGGCCGCGTCCGTCATGTCGCCGATGTGGCAGCGCACCGTGCGGCCGGAGCATTCCCGCCAGCGCGCCACGCGCTCGGGCAGGGTGGCGATGGGCAGCAGCGACTGCGTGCCGAGTTCCACGTCCCATTGCCGGCGCACCAAACTGTCCACGATCGCCACATCGTGCCCCTGTGCCGACAGGTGCAGGACCGTGGGCCAGCCGCAGAAACCATCTCCACCACAAACCAGTACCCGCATGTCTCACTCTCCCGCTCCTGCGTCTCGCGCCGCTGGCCAGCGGGCCGCCACGCGTCGGACCGGTGTGAGTTCCCCTTGCAGGCGCGGAACCCTCCCGGTTTCCTTCACGCCACGACCCTTTGTCCGCCCCGCCTCCCAGCCATCGCAGCCCTCTGGACGCTCTCGACCCTCTCGATCCCGCCCGCTCCGGATGGCCCCTCCCCGCCGACCGTACACACCGCACGGCGCTCAAATCGCACCACCATCACAATTTCGGGCGCAAGTACCGACAACATGGGCAGATGCGGAACACGCCCTCCAAAGGCTGCGCAGGAGGTGACACCATCGTGACGAAACGTGGTGTGCGCTTGCACATCCTTGCGCTCGCGGTAGGCACGTGCGGGCGATCGCGTATGGTTGCGCCGCTTCGGCGAAGGGGTGGCCGATTGGGGTTTGGTTGGACACACCTGCCGGCGGGCCCACACCGGAGGCGACCTTGATGGAAACCGCGGCCGTCTCGGTCGAGCGGCAGAACCAGTTTTGGCGCGTGCGTGTCGGAGGGCTGGTCACCTCCAGCCTGGTGGCCGAGCTGCGCCGTCTGAGCGCACACCCCGGCCCGACCCAGATCAACCTGCGCGAGGCCCTGCTGAGCACCGACGGTGTGGAGGCGTTGCGCGCCTGGCATTCCGCCGCGCGCGGCGAACTGGAGTTGTTGTTGCCACGGGCCGTCGCCGCCTTCAGCCCTCCCGCCGCCGCCACCGCCCCGCCACAGGCGCCGGTCGATCTGCCCGCCATGCTGGCACACGACTTGCGGGGCCCACTCGCGGTCACCCATCTGCGCCTGCAATCGCTGGCCGCCCGCCTGAGTGCGCACCGCCTGGAGCCCGAAACGGCCGATTGCCGCAGCGCCATCGCGGGCATCGAGGCCGTCAGCCGCCTCTTTGACATCTATCTGACGGCGAGCCGGCCATGGCAGACCACCGCCGTCAATGTGGCCGAGATCTGCCGCGCGGCCGCCCAGCTCGCGGAGAACGCGGGCCAAGCCGCCCAGATTGAAATCCAGGCGCCCGATCCCCTGCCGGTCGAGGGTGAACCGCAGGCCCTGCAGCAACTCGTGTACAATCTTCTGCGCAACGCGCTGGAATCGGGCGCCGAGCCGCCCGCGGCCCGGATCCGCGCCATCCGGGCCGGCAATCGGGTGCGCCTGGAAGTGACCGACCGGGGGCCCGGCTTCCCTGCGGAGGTCCTGGCCGCCCCGAGCAAACCGCGGCGCAGCACCAAACCCGACGGCATGGGCATCGGCCTGCCGCTCTGCCACTGGATCGTCGAGCGTCACCACGGCACCATCCGCCTCGCGAACACCGGTGGCGGCGGCGCGCTCGTGCAGGTCGACCTGCCGACCGCGGCCGGGTTCAGCGAATCAACTGGATGAAGCCGCCGGCCCAGAGCGCCAATAGGCTCGCCCCGGTCCAGCGCACCACGCGCGGCAGCCCGGGACGGCGCAGAAAGGCAAACGTGCCAAGCAACCAGTAGCATAGGCCGAGCACCGCCATCACCAGAATCGGCCGCTCGATCACCAGTGCGCCTCCCCGACGGCTTGCGCCGTGCCGCCCCGCCCCGTTACTTTGGACTGCGGCCGCCGGTTCGGTCAACGCCCGGCCAGGGGGGATCGCGTCGTGGACGCCTGGTTGCTCGCCGCGGTCGCGCACGAACTGCGCACCTCCTGGGTGGGGGCCCGCTTGCAGCGCGTCGCACAGCCGTCCGAGCGCGAGATCGCCCTGCAACTGCATCAGCCGGGCCGGACCGCCTGGCTCTGGCTCGCGGTCGTGCCGGGGGCCGCGCGCGTCCATCTGGCGTCGGAGCGCGGCGGCGGCGGGGCCGCACCGCCTCCCGCCTTCTGCCAGTATGTGCGCCGCCAACTCGACGGTGCCCGCCTCACCGGCTGCGACCAGCCCGGTCTGGAGCGGCTGGTCGCCCTCGCCTTCGTGGCCAGGGACGACCTGGGCAATCCCGTCACGCTGAAGCTCGTGGCCGAGGTCGGCGACCGCCGGCCCAACGTCATCCTGGTGGGACCGGATGGGCGGATCCGCGACGCCCTGCGCCGCGTCGCCCCCGAGGACGCGCCCACCCGGCTGGTGCTCCCCGGCGTCGCCTACACCCCGCCGCCGCGGCCCGAGGGCCGGTTGGATCCGCTGCAGACGCTTGCCGTAGCGGGGGCCGACGGCCTGCACGCCGCCCTGCGGGCGGCTTGGTCCGGGCGCCCGGCCCAAGAAACCGGCGAGCAGCGCCTGGCGGCGACCGTCTTCGGCCTCTCGCGCCCGATCACCCGCGCCCTGACGGCGTGGGCGGCGGGCGCACCGGATGGACCGCCGTCGCCCGTCCCGGCCCCGGGGGACGCGGTGGATCCCGCCTTGGCGGAGGCGGTCGTGGGCCTGGCCAGCAGCATCGCGGCCGGCCACTTCCACCCCTGCCTCCTGGTCGACGACCGCGGGCGCACCACACCGGCCGCCTGGCCGCTGCCCGGCCTGACCCACCGGGCGGCCGAGACGCCATCGGCCGCCTGCGCCTCCGCCGACGCGGCACAGGGCGGGCAGGACCAACTGCAGCACCTGCGGCGCCACCTCGGAGCCGCGCTCCGTTCCCGCCTGGCGCACGTCGACCGCCGCCTGGAGCGCCAACGCGCCGAGCAGGCGGCGGCGCGGGACGCCGACCGCTGGCGGCTGATGGGTCAGACCCTCCTGTGCCACCTGGGCGAAGTCCCGCGGGGAGCCGAGGACATCGGCCTGCCGTGCGTGGAAGACCCGCAGATCACGCTGCACATCCCGCTGGATCCGCGCCGCTCTCCGAGCGCCAACGCGCAGTCGCTGCTCAGCCGGTACCGCAAGGAGAAACGCGGCCTGGAGGTGATCGGCGCGCACATCGCCGGCGGTGAGGCCGAACGCGCCTATCTAGAAGAGGCGGCGTGCGCGCTGGCCCAGGCAGAGAGCCGCGCCGAACTCACCGCCCTGGAGCAGGAACTCGCCGACGAGGGCGTCCTGCACACCGGGGCCCGCAAACGGCGCGCCCGCCCCCCCGTCGGTCCACCGCCCCCCCTGAGCTTCCCCGCCGGTGGTGGGTGGCGTATCCTCGTCGGCCGCAACGCCAGCGGCAACGACCAGCTCACAATGCGTCAGGCCCGGCCGGACGACATCTGGCTGCACGCGCAACGCATCCCGGGCAGCCACGTGCTGCTGCGGCCGCCGGCCGACGGTCCAGGACCGGCCGGCATCCGGCCGCCCCAGGAGACGCTCCTGCAGGCCGCCCGCTGCGCCGCCCACTTCAGCGCCGGGCGTGGCGCCGCCAACCTGCCCGTCGACTGGACCCCGCGGCGCAATGTCTGGAAACCGCGCGGCGCCCGGCCGGGCTTCGTCCTCTACCGCGGGGAACACACGCTGGTCGTCGACCCCGCAGCGCCCCCGCGGGACGCCTGAAACCGGCTCAAGCGCTGGCGTCGGTGATGTCGCGCGTCAGCGCCCCATACTCCCGGGCCTCGTCCCCGCGCACCAGCACCGTGCCGACATGCACCTCCCGCGCATGGAAGACGGCGTCGGCCCCGATCTCGATGCGGGTCTCCACCTCGCCTTCCGAGCCGACCACGCCCAGGAGCGCGCCGCGTTCGGCCCGGACGCTTCCGCCCCGCACCGACCCGTCACAGCGCAGTTGACCGCCGCAAACGATGCTGCTGCGCAGGGATCCCTGGTCGCCCAGCAGGACGTTGCCCGTGGCCTCGACCCGCGCGTTGTGCAGATGATCGGCGCGGCAGGAGCCGACGCGTTTGAGGGCGCGGCGCATCGAAACGACGGCCGCCCCGACCACCATGGCCGCGCCGCCGGCCTGCGCAGGTTGCAGCCGGTTTTCGGTGATGCGGGCCAGCGCCCCGAGCAACCGCACCAGGTCGCTGACCTCTGGGTCGAGCGTCGCCTCCGTGCGGCCGAGCTGTTGCACCAAGCGGGAGGCGATCGCGGCCATGCGGCCCGGGCGCGACGGCAGCGTGCCCGCCGCGAGGTCCGAGAGCAGGTCGCGCAGATCGATGGTTCCGGGCAGGGCCACGGTATAGGCAAGTCCAGGCCCGCCCGCCACCAGGACGGCATTGACCGCCCCTCCCTCCACCCGCACGCTGCCACGCGCCTCCAGGCGGGCGTGCTGCACCGCCCCCCGCACCCGGACGCAGCCGGAGGCCTGAACGGTACGCCCGGGCAGGATGTCGCCCTCAATCCAGACGTCACCGTCGAAAAAGATGTCGCCGCAGGCGGCATCGACGTCCCCGGCGACCTGGCGCTCCGGGTAGACGGCGACAAAGACATGCTCTTGGTCGACCACCACCTCCGGATGGCCGGAGACCGCCGCGATAGCCGTTTGGCCGTCCGCGCTGGTCCGCACCCCCGGACCACACTGCACTACCGGGGCCCACGGCACCGGTCCGGTTCCGATCGCCTCTCCGGTCACCGCCTGCCCGGGCGCGGGCGCCACCCCGGGCCGCACCTGGACGACCGGGCAGCCGATCTCGATGAAGGGACGGCCGGTCGAGGTCCACACATCCACAGCCTCCGGATCGGCTGGGGATGGTGGCTCCCGCAGGGCGCCGTGGATCGTCGTCCAGACGCTGCCGGATGCGCCCGGTACCGGCGGGCTGCCTTCCGCGATCAGGACCCGGTGCTCCGGTTGGGCCAACGCCTCCTGCGCCGCGCCCGGGCGCACCGGGCGGTGCACGCCGGCCTCGACAAGTGCGGTTGCGACATCTTCGGCCTGGAAGGGCAAGGACCCCACGTCGCGCGTCGCTTCGACCTCCAACCGCACCCGCTGGGCGGCCGCGACGGCGCGCGGCTCCACCCTCCGGCGCGTCGGTGGATGGGCCGTAACCCAGGCCCGCATGCGGTCGTCGGAGATCTCCACGTCGATCCACGCCGGAACCTCTTCCAAGACCGGCACGAGCCTGGCATCATCCTCGGCGCGCAGCACCACGTCGCCCGACACCCGCTCGCCGTTGAGCCACAGTGCCACCTCGGCGTCCGCCTCCACCACCAGGACCGGCCAGCGCCCCCGACCGGCGGGGTTGACGACGCGCAGGCGACCGCCCTCGATGCAAACAGACCCGTCCTGGCCCGCGTCGACCGCGGGCGGTACCGCCGCGGGGGCCGCCTCGGGTCCAGTATCCGCGGGCGGCTCACCCCGCGGCGGCGGTGCCTCCGCCGTGACCGCCGGCAGGGAGTCCTCTTCCACGTCCTTGTGTGTCCCGCGGCTCCACCAGCGCATACCACCATCCGGACGGCCGGCGGACGCCGGGCCGCCCGGACGTTCACCCCCCGTACGCAGACTGGGAACCCGGAGGATCGCCGGCGCGCGGCGACGACCACTCCGGCGGCCCCCCGGGCCGCGCCAGCATCGCCTCCAGGGCGGCCGGCCCCAGGGGCCGGGCAAAGAAATGACCTTGGCCCAAGAGACAACCCATGCGGTGCAACTGGACGGCCTGCTCCCGCCGCTCGACACCCAGCGCGACGACGTCAATGTTCAGCGACCGGCCCATCCCCAGCACCACGCTGCCGGTGGCACCGCGGAGGATGCCCTGGTCGATCTTGACGATGTCCGCGCCCAGATCCGCCAACCGCTCCAAAGACCCCTCCTGCGGCCGGAAGTTGTCGACCGCCAGACGCACACCCTGCTGGCGAACGAAGCGGACGAACCCCAGCAGGGGCCCGGGAGCGTCGGCTGCGCCATGCAGGGCCGGCGCGGCCACCTCCAGCACCAGGCTGGACAGCGGCAGCCCGGTTTCGTCGAGCACCGCACCCAGTTCGTCCACCAGTCCCGGGTGGCGCAACTGCCGCACGGCGAGGTTCACATGCACCGCGAGCGGGGGAATGGCCGGCCGCCGACTGTGCCAAGCGCGCACCTGGGCGCAGGCCTGCCGCAGGACCCACCACCCGATGGGCAGGATCAGCCCCGAATCCTCCAACTGCGCGAAGAACTCGGGTGGTGCCAGCACGCCGCGGTCCGGGTGGCGCCAGCGCACCAGCGCCTCGACGGCGGTTACTCGGCCCGTGTCCAACGCGACGGTGGGTTGGTAGTAAACGGCGAACTCCTTGCGTTCGATCGCCAGCCGCAACGCCGGCTCCAGGTCCCGCCGCACCCGGGCCGGCAGCACGTTTGCGCCGTCACGCTCGACCGGGAGCCCACCGGCCGCCCGCGCGTCCTCCAGGGCGTCCCGCGCCGCCTCCAGCCATTGGTCGCCATGGCCGCCCGCCGTTTCGGCCAAGCAGACGCCGACCAGCACGGCGGCATCGAGGCCGGCGCTGACCCGCTCGCGCAGGCGCTCGGCCACCCGCGCCGCCTCCGGGGCACCTCCGACCATCTCCAGCAGGACGGCGAGTCGCCCTTCGCCCAAGAAACAGGCGCTGTCCCGTTCGCGTAAGTCGAGCCGCACCAACTCCGCGATCCGGCGCTGCGCACCGACGGCGGCCTCGCCCACGACCTCGAGCAAGAGCAGCGCCGAGCGCGCCCGCCCTCCCTCGCGCACAAGGGCCTGGTCGAGCCGGTCCAAAAACAGCGCCGGCGCCGGCAGTCCGGTCAGGGGGTCCTGAAGGGTGTCCGGACCGGCGGCCGCGGGCAGCAGCGTCAGCACCGTGCCGCGCACGTCCGGGTCAGCCGTCTGTCGGGCCCCGCGGGCCTCCACGGGGAGCCATCCACCCCGGTGGCGCACCCGTAGCCGGATGCCCACTGCCGACCCGTCCGCATCGGCCTCCCTGTGCCACGCGACCCAATCCTCGGGATGAACGAAGCCGCGCAGTTCCCCGCCCTCGACCGGCGCAAGTCCATCCCCCAGCAAGACCTGGAAAGCGGGGTTGGCGGCGCGCACCAAGCCGGCGGGATCGATCAGCGCCACCGCCGCGGCACAGTTGCGCCAGAGGGCGGCGGTCCGCGCGGCCTCACGCCGGGCCCGCTCCAGGCGGGCGGCGCCCTCCAGCCCCGCGGTCAGGCTGGCAGCGATCTCGGCCAATCCCTCGGCGCGGGATGCGTCAAACCGGGATGCGCCCAACAGCAGCAGGCCGCTGGGGTGCGCCCCGGCGCCGACTGCCGCGGCCCACACCACCTCCCGCGTCAGCGGGCCACCGCCGGCGACCACCGCCGCGCACTCCACCGCCGTCAGCGCCACGGCACGTCCCGCGCCCAGGACGCCGCGCCGCTCCCGGGACAGTCTCTCCCAGTCCACCACCGCATCGGCGGCAACCCCGCGACCGGCCGCCAACGGCATGAGGCGCACCTCGGCGCCCGCGTCGGCGCCGGCGGAAAAGACGCCGGCCGCCCCGTCGCCGGCCGTCAGCGCCAGGGCGGCATCGGCTGCGGCCCTGGCCCACCCATCTGGACCCGTGCCGGCAGCCGCCGCCAGGGACGCCCGGGCCCGCTCCAGGGCCCGGGCGTCCTCCACGCGTTGGCGTTGCTCCGCAAGGCCCGCGGTCAGGGCCTGGAGCGCGGCGGCGGCCACAACCAGCAGCGTCCACTGTGACAGCACGGCGGCCACCGACGGCGGGTGGACTCCGGGCGCAAACGCCGTGCCCAAGGCGAAGGCGGCTCCGTACGCTCCGGCCGCCCAGGCGGCCAAGCGCAAATCCGGTGCCGCGATCGCCCAGAGTCCGACGCCGACATAGACGAGGACAGCCGCCCGCGGCGGGCCGCCCGCAGCCGCAACCGCCACGGCCGCGAGCACAGCCTCCGGTGCCAGCCAGCCCGCCGGCCGGTCGCGGCCCGCCCCCCACCCCGCGCGCCACCAGACCGCGGCCAGAAGTGGTGGCGCCAGAGCACCAGCGGCCCGCCACGTCCAGGCCTGACGGGTCGTGAGGGCCAGGACTGCGTCCAGCACCGCCCACGCAACCCCGGAAGCGATCAACCACCGCGCGACGGCCTCCGGCACCGCCGCAGACCTGCCCGCACCCGCCATCGGTCCACCCTCCCCGCGCACCACGCCGGACCGGTGCGGCAACGCCGACCCTCCTGTCTCTGATCGGGCTTGGCGCGCATCGGGTTTAGCGTGGTCGCCGCGTTCAGACGCCGGGTACGGGCCGCGGGTGGTATCCCGCGGCGGGGGCCGCGTGGCTCAGGGCGTCATAGACCGGACGACGCCTGGTGGCGACAAAAAGGTATTCGACGTTGCGCGTGTGGGACACGGAGCCGACCTTCACCCCGCCGGGGCTGTAGATGCCGATCCGCGAGCCGATGTAGCGCGGATGCTCCCGCTGCAACCGCACCACGAATCGCCCGTCTCCGAGACAGTCCTCGATGTCGGCCGCCGTCAGATACCCCTCGTTGCTGAAAGAGACGACCACGTGGTCGGCCCGCAAGGCCGCGACCAGGCTGCGTAGGGCCTGCGGCGCCGAGCCCTTATGGTTGAAGGCACTCTTGCGCGTGCGGCAGTCCAGGCGCTTGCGGGCGACGCCGTAGGTCGGCGGGCAGTCCCAGAGCACCAGCGTCTCCCACAGATGGTAGTTGCCAAGATACGAATGTTGGTTGTACGGGGGGTCCAGATACACCAGATCCACCTCAACGGCCTCGGCCGCCGCCTGCGCCTCTCCCTGCAGCGACCAGCCTGGCCCCGCGAGCAGCGGCGGGACGGACAGGTTCAAGTCCCCGAGGGCCCGCGGCGCCCACCGCTTCAAGTACGCCATCTGCACGCCCGTCGTCGAATCGACCCGGTCGGCCGCCAGCATGAGGCTGGTCAGCAGGATGGCACGCAGTTGGTCGTCCGAGCCGCACACATCCGGAATGGCGTCGCGGACCGCCTGGATGCGGCGGGCGTTTTTCGGGTGGAAGAAGCGGGCCTCCTCCGCATACAGCGCGGAAAACCACCCGTCGCGGCCGGTGAGCCGGTTCAGGTCCGCCAGGAGGCCGCGCAGTGCGTCCTCACTGTAGTGGCGCGCATCGGCCGCGACCAGCGCCGTGGCGAGGACATGCCCGTAGGTCATCAGATCGTTGGCGACGACCTCGAAACCTGCCGCCTTGAATGCGTGCGCCACGCGCGCCGAACCGGAAAAGAGGTCGCCGACCCGCCGCACGGGCGCGACGCGGCCGACCTCCGCCACGGTCGACAGGATCCAGGGAACAAGCGCGCGTTTGGATCCGATGTACTTGATCACGGCTGCCGCCCCCGTGGTGCCGATCGTCGGGTCGCGCACCCGCCGCAGCCCGCACCGCAGAAGATGCCTCGCCTGTGCGAACGGCCCTGCCTCGGCCCGACGCCGCGCAGGGCCGTTCACACAGGCGAGGCCGCGGCCCGACGCCGGACCGAGCCGGCGGGGACGCCCGCCAGATGAGCCCAGGCCGCCACCAACCGCTCCTGCGCGCCGTCCAGACCGATGCCGCGCAACTGGGCCCCGGCGGAGGTCGGATGGCCGCCGCCGCCCAAAAGGTGCGCCAGCGGCAGCACATCGTGGCCGCGGGAGCGGAAGCGCAGCCGCACCCCCTGGACACCCTCCTGCAGCACGACCAACACGCCGCCGGCGGGAGGCGAAAGGTGCGTCGGGAGCATGGCGTGCTCGTACGGGCCGATCCCGTGGCGCCTGGGCTGGTCGACCGTCACCGCCACCGCGGCCAACGGCGGCGCCCCCGGTGCGGTGAGCCAGCCCATCGCCCCTTCGACCTCCGCCAGCAGGGCCCAGAACCCGGGCGAGCGGCGGTGAAAACGCTCGGCGGCGGCCCCACAATCCGCCCCGGACCGGGCGAACCGTTCGGCCCAGGCGAAGGCGTCCGGTCCACCGACCTCGCGGAAGCCGGAGGTGTCGCCGAGCAGACCCGCATAGAGCGTAGTGGCCAGAGCGCCGTCCGCCTCCACCCCGAGCGCGTCGGCCAGCGCCGCCACCAAACAGGTGCAGGACGGGGCCGGAGTCACCCAGTCGGCCTCCACCCCGAAGCCTGGGTTGTCCTCATGGTGGTCGAGGCAGAAGGTGACCGGCCCGGGAACCTGCAGCCGCTCGGGACGCGCCGTGTCGACGGCGATGCGGACCGCCGCCGCCGCGTCCGCCCGTTGCAGCGCCGGGTCCAGCACCCAGGCGTGGAGATCCGGCACCTCCGGCGCCTCGACCCGGGCGCGCTTACCCATGTGGCGCAGCACGGTGCAGAGTGCCGCGGCCGAAGCCAGAGCATCCACATCCGGCAGCACGTGCGGCACGATCACGAACCCGTCCGCCCCGTTCAGCCCCGCAACCAACGCGCGCGGTACCGTCAGGCCGCCCGCCAACCCGTCCCGCTCCCCTTCCAGCCACCGGGGCCGCACCCAGGCGGCCATCCGCCGGCTGCCTGCACATCAAAGTGCGGCGCGCCGCCAAGGCGGGGCGTCAGCGCGCCGGCGGGGCCTTGCCGGTCCCGGCCGCGCGAGCATGCGGCGCGCGGCCTTCCGCATCTGCCCGGCCGCGGGGAGCGGCGGCGGCGCGCCGCAGGTAGCGGACGAACCAGGAGTCCTCCCCGCCGTCCCCGGAGACACGCAGGAACCGTGAGAAGTTGTCCTCGTTAGCGCGGGATGTCCCCCGCGGCGTATCCGGCCCCAAAACCGCCTGCCCCCCATGCCCACCCAGGACACGCCGCCGACCGGCCACGGACCCAGACACTACGCCAAGGCGGTGCTTCGACCGGCCGCAATCCGCTGCGCCAAACGGCCCAGCCGGTCGCGGTGGGCAAGAATCTGATAGCGCGCCTCGATGGCCCCGGCCAGGGTCGGCTGTAACTGCGCGATGCGCCAGTGGCGGACCAACGTCTCGACCACCTGATGATAATACTCGCAGGGGCCGTAGCCGGCATGGTTGGCGATCATGCGCATGCGGGAACGGAAATCGGGCATGCCGCGTCCTGGCATGTTGAAATCGCGCAACACCCGCGCGATCGGCCAGACGTAGTTGGGATCGGCCTGCAGGTGCGCGGCGATCACATCGCGATAGAAGGTGTAGTGGAGCGTCTCGTCCCGCGCCAGCCGCAGGAGGATGCGCGCCAGAGCCGGGTCCTGTTCGGCGCCCGCCCCGGCCACGCTCTGGTAGAAGGCACGCGTGGCCAACTCTTGGATCGTGGTGCAGACCATCATCTCGATGGGCGTCTGGTATTCGCCTTCAAACCCCTGTTCCATCACCTCGTGGCGCAGGCGGTGCAGGTGCTCCGCCTCACCGTTGCGCGTCAGCAGCAGGTAGGTCTGCAGGAGGTCGCTGTGCTGATCCTCCTCGGCGGTCCAGGCGCGCAGGAAGTCGTGGAGGACGGTGAGGCTGCCGCGAAACATCCCGTCCAGTGCGGTCGTGAACCACGGCAGATTAGCCTCCGTCAGCAACGCCGTCTCGACCGCCACATACATGGGCTCGCTCAGGCGCCGCTGCTGCGGCGTCCACGGCACACGTTGCAGGTCGCGGCCCTGCTCCCATGGCAAGAGGGACGCATAGCTCCAGTCCACCCCGCGGGCGGCCTCGCGATGCCGGACCAACAACTGTCGCAACTTGGGCTCCAGGGTCGCATCGACCCGGGTGAAGACAGCGAAATCCACGGAACCATCCCCCTCCGCCGCACAGCGCGAGCGTACGACCTTGCGGGGCTTGGGCCCAACCGCAGGCCGCCGGCGCGGGCCGCGGAACCGGCCGCGTCGCGCCCAAAGAGGACGGTGCTGCAAAAGGATGGCACATGGCCGTGCCCGATCAGACCGGGCACCCAACCACCAAGCGGAACCCGCAACCGCAGCCTACCACAGCCACAGGACCGGGTCACCTTCCGACATTTTCCACACCCACCCCGTCACCGTTGCCTGGGGCACCATCGGCCACACCGGAGGCGGGCGGGCCGGAGCCGATCGCCCGCCCGCCCGGCACCCGGGATCCCAGATGCGCCGGACCACACAAACCACCTGTCGCGACGCCCTCCTGAGTTGGTAGGCTGGCACCATGGAGACGGTGTATGAGGCTGCAGGCGGGGCCGGGGGCCTGCTGCGCCTGGCGCAGGCGTGGCATGCCAGGGTGATGGCCGACAAGGTCGTGGCGCACGCGTTCAGCCACGGCTTTGACCCTCAACACGTCGAGCGCCTGGCGGCGTATTGGTGCGAATCCCTCGGCGGGCCGGCAACCTTCTCCGAGCGGTATGGCGACGAAAGCTCGGTGGTGCGCGTGCACAGCGGCAACGGCCGCCACGAGGAGATGGACCGCCGCGCGATCGCCTGTTTCGACCAAGCCTTGGCCGACACCGGTCTTTTTCCCGACGACCGGCTCCGCCAGACCCTCCACGACTACTTCACCTGGGCCACCACGACCACGATGGCTCGCTATCCGCGCTCCGCCGGCGATGTCCCATCGGGCCTGCGCATCCCGCGCTGGTCCTGGAATGGAGCCGTCCAGGGATCAGGACCGGCCGAGGCCTGAGCGCGGCAGACGCGAGAGCGCCCGCACACCTCACATTTCAGGTCTCTCGAAGAAAGCACCACAGGCCAAGCGCGCCCCCCGGCGCGCGGCGCGCAACACCAGGCGGAAGCATTTGAAGCATTGGGTACAGAAGCGACTCCTCTCCGCGTCCGCCCACCTGACCATCTGGCCGCCGGCCGACCACCACCGGAGGTTGGACACACCGTCCGCCGCCGGCCTGAACGGCTCCGACAACCCCGCACCCAGAGGCCGGATTCGACCCCCCATACACCAGGGCTGCCGTCCAGATACACCACTTGACAACCGCCTGGAATGCGCGCTAGCATCCAGGCACGGTAATACACTAATTCCGATCGGGAACAGTGCATTAGGGGGAAGCTGGATGGCCACCACCACGCGCGCCGACCGCCTGGAGCAGGGCTTCACCGTTTGGTTCACGGGGCTTTCGGGTGCAGGCAAGTCCACGCTCAGCAAGGCGCTGGCCGCCGAGTTGCTGCGCAGGGGACGCCGAGTCGAGGTGCTGGACGGTGACGAAGTGCGCACCAACCTCAGCCGGGGCTTGGGCTTTTCGCGCGAGGACCGCGACGAAAACGTCCAGCGCATCGCCTACGTCTGCCAACTGCTGACGCGCCACGGTGTGGCCGTGCTGTCGGCGGCCATCTCCCCCTACCAGGAGGCACGGGCACAGGCGCGCGCGCGCATCGGCGCGTTCGTGGAGGTCTACGTGCAGTGCCCGATCCCGGAGTTGGTGCGGCGCGACGTCAAGGGCCTCTATGCGCGCGCCCTGCGGGGTGAGATCCAGCACTTCACCGGCATCAGCGACCCGTACGAACCACCGGCGCACCCCGACGTCGTCGTCGACAGCGGCAGCGAAAGCGTGGGCGCCTCGTTGGAGCGCATCGTCCGCCACCTCGAACTGCGCGGCTACATCCCGGTGGCCATGGCCGAACCCGGCGCGGCCGACGCCGACTAGCCGCCAGACGCCGATAGGGAGGCACAAACGCAATGGATATCCCCGCCGGGGCGGCTCGCCCCCAGGCGCCGGCCCCGACGATGGCCGACGTGCTCAAACGCAACGCGATCGAGCGGCTAAAGCAGGAGTTGCACCCATTGGAGATCCGCCATCAGCTCGACCGGCTGATCACCGCCGGCTACGAAGCGGTGGCGGAAGAGGACATCGTCCGCCTGCAATGGTACGGACTGTACCATGACAAGCCGAAGGTCGGGACGTTCATGCTGCGCGTCAAGCTCCCCGCCGGGGAGGTCACACCCGACCAACTGCGGACGATCGCCCGCATCAGCCGGCGCTACGGTCGCGAGGAGGCCGAACTGACGACGCGCCAGAATGTGCAACTGCACTGGCTGACACTGCCCGACCTTCCCGATGTCTTCGACGCGTTGGAACGGGTCGGCCTGTCGATGGCGGGCGGGTGCGGCGACACGGTGCGCAACATCACCGGTTGCCCGCTATCGGGCCTCGACTCCGAGGAACTGTTCGACGCGCGTCCCTTTGTCGCGGCGGCGGCGCGCTTTTTCTACGGCAACCGCGAGTACAGCAACCTGCCGCGCAAGCACAAGATCACGATCTCCGCCTGCCCGCACCAGTGCAACGCGCCGGAAATCAACTGCATCGCGCTGGTCGGGACGAAAGACGCGGCAGGGCGCAACGGCTTCGCGATCCGGCTCGGCGGCGGCCTGTCGACCGCACCGCGCATCAGCCGTGACATCGGGGTGTTCGTGCCCGCGGACCAGGACGAGGTGATCGCGGTACTGCGCGCCGTGATCGACGTCTGGTCCTCCGATATGAAGTACCGCATGAGCCGCGCGAAGGCACGCCTCAAATTCGCCGTCGACGACATGGGAGCGGAAGGCTACCGGCAGCGGGTGGAAGCCAGACTCGGGCGTCCCCTGGCCGAAGGGGTCGCGCCGCTGCCTCCACCGGGACCCCACCTCCACCTTGGCGTCATGGCCCAAAAGGACCCACAGCGGCGCGCCGTCGGCTTCCCGGTGTTCCTCGGCATCTGCCGCGGTCCCCAACTGGAGGCGATCGCCGACCTGGCATCGGAGTACGGCTCCGGCATCCGCCTGACCCGCCAGCAGAACCTGATCCTGACCGATCTGGCGGCGGACTCGGTGGACACGGTGATCGCCCGTATGGCGGAGATCGGCTTCCGCCTCGACGTCAACGGACTGCGCGGCTCGGCGATCGGATGCACCGGCAGCCCGCTTTGCAACTACGCCGTCGGCGAGACCAAGGCCAAGCTCGCCACCATCGTCGCGCACCTCGAGCAGCGGTTCGGGAACGCGGTCTCGGCCCTACGCCTCAACCTGGACGGCTGCCCGCACGCCTGCGCGCAGCACTTCATCGGCGACATCGGGTTACAGGGCACCAGCCTGCGCGGTTCCGACGGTGGCAAGATCGAGGCCTACGACATCTTCGTCCGCGGCGGACAGGGCTCGGAGGCGGCCATCGGCCGGCCCCTGGTACGCAGGGTACCGACCGACGTGGTCACCGGCTGCGTCGAGCGACTGGTCGGCGCCTACCTTGAGGGCCACCGGGACGGCGAGAGCTACCGCGCGTTCTTTGAACGCACCGTGGACGCGGAGATCCTGGCCATCGCGGGAGCCGCGGGCTGAAGCGCGAGAAGCGGCAGGGGGCGAAAGGCATGGCGGAGACCGCCGAGCAGCGGGTACTGCTCGATGATTATGAAGTGGGCGAGCTCGCCGTCGAGTTCGACGACCGGCCGGCCGAGGAGATCGTGGCATGGGCCATCGAGCGTTTCGGCCACCGGCTCGCGATCTGCAGCTCGCTGCAGGCCGAGAGCGTCGTGCTCTTGGATATGGCGTGGCGGATTGACCCGCAGGTACGCGTCTTCACCGTCGACACCGGGCGCATGCCCCAGGAGACCCACGTGCTGATCGACCGCATCCGCGACCGCTACGGGGTGCAGATCGAGGTGGTCCACCCGGACGCCGAGGAACTGTCCCGCATGACGACGCGGTATGGCAGCAACCTCTTCTACGAGAGCGTGGCCAAGCGGCTCCTGTGCTGCGAGGTGCGCAAGGTCGAGCCGCTCAAGCGCAAGCTGGCCGAGTTGGACGCCTGGGTGACCGGCCTGCGGCGTGAGCACTGGCCGACGCGCAGCAACATCCGCAAGATCGACATCGACCACGACCACGACGGCATCGTGAAGCTCAACCCGTTGGCCGACTGGATCCACGACGATGTCTGGACCTACATCCGCGACCACGACGTCCCGTCGCACGACCTCTACGCCCAGGGCTACACCAGCATCTCCTGCACCTGCTGCACGCGCCCCACGAAACCTGGCGAAGACCCGCGCGCCGGACGCTGGTGGTGGGAAAAGGGCGCACCCAAGGAGTGCGGTATGCACTGCTCCCTGGAAACCGGCGGTTTCGAACACGAGTTGGACGCCCTGCTCGATGACGTCCTGCGCGGCAAGGCCCCGGAGACGGCGAAGGCGGGTTCGGACTGAGGCGCGTCCCGGGCCCCGTCCCGTCCTGCGGTCGGCGGTGCTCCCCCAGCGGAGCCCCGCCGCGGCGGGGCGGCGGATCCGCTCCACCCGGAGGGCGAGCGCGCTGCCACGCGGCTTGGTAGCTGATGCCTTGCTCCTTCGCCCATCTGCTCAGTTTCATGCCTACAGTTTCTCACAGGCGCTGATACGTCTAGATATTACTTGTCAACAGTTAATGCCCCGCGAAAACACCACCGCCGGCCCCGGTTCGGCTCATGGTGGCGGGCGGGTGTGGTGGGAGGGAGGAGGAACTCAGGGCGACGGCGCGAGCCATGGTTCGGCGCAGCAAACCCAGACCCTCCAGCCGGACTCCGCCAAGCGCCGGACGTATAAGCTGACATCCAGCGGGACGGTGGCGGCCGTGGCCCCGATGCGCACTGCAATCCGCGCCTGGGAGGTCGGCGCATGCGGACCCGGCGGGACGTGCTGAAATGGGCCGCGTGTGCGTTCGCGCCGGCCGTCTTGGCGGGTTGCGGGCCCTTTGCGACAACCGCCATGAGAGGGCGGCTGCGGATCGGGATCGTCGGCCTACCGGGCCACATCGCCGACGGCCTCGCCAAGGCGCTCACAGCCTGTTTTCAAGCGTTCGCCCGCCAAGACCGCGTCGCGACTCGGCTTGAAGTCTCCGCTTACGCCATGCCCCCGCTGCAGTGGTATCGGTGCCGTCCTGGGGGCCCGTGCGGACCGGCCACGACCCGACATGGATCCGGCCTCTTCCACGTGGGCCCATCCGCCAAGGACCCTCAACTATCGGGGAGCCGCGGCGGCCTGTTCGTGCGCGGCCGCACCGCACTGGGGCTGGTGTACGGGGAATCGCCTCCACCGGCCGTGGCCGCGAGTGTGGACGCCCTACGGGTGGCGGGCCCCGACATCATCATCGCCTACTCCACCTGGTCCTATTGGATCACGCCCATCGCGACCCCCTTGATCGATATGCAAAAGACGTATGCCGAGCATCTTTCCGGGGTGGCGCCGTCCGTGATCGAACACGGGATGTTGCTCTCTCCACAGGAGGGGTTGCAGCCGTACGGCGCCCCGCTGCTCCGCGATCCCCTGGCACTGTTCGTCCCGCCCGCGCTGGACGGGCTGAACCCGCACCAGGCGCCCTGGACCTGGGATGGTCTCGCGCGCTTGCTCAAACGCGCGAACCCGCCCGTCGGCGGAGGCGGCTTTCTGGCCACGGCCTCCTATCCAGAAGGCGCGGAAAGTGCCCTATCCATCCTGCTCGCGCAGGGCGGATCACTCGGCAGGGTCGCGCGCGGCCGCGTCATCCCCACCGGCGATACGGCCGCCGCGCGGGATGCCCTTCGCCTCTGGGGGCGGCTGGTCCACTCCGGAAAACCCACCTGGGTACCGGAGGGCGCCCCGGCCAACGGGACCACGCTTGCCGCGATGGTGTCGGTCACTGCGCAGCATCTGTGGTCTCCGCTCTGGCTGGATCGGTTTCAGTGGAACCCGACCTGGCCGTGTTGGCCGCTTCCCGCCGGACCCAGGGGACCATTGGTGCCGTGCACCTACCTGACCGCGTTCATCAACGCCGGCAACGCAAGCGGCTCGCTGGCGCAGGATTTCGTGGCGTTTCTGTGGGGGAGCAGGGCCCAGGTCCTGCTCCTTGCCGCGGGCGTCGGCCTGCCGCTGCGCCCGCAGCCGGGCGGCAGGATGTCTCTGCTCACCCGGCTCTATCCGTGGATCGGGGATCCATCCGCCTTCGGCAACGCGGACGCCGACATCCGGATCAGCCAATTGTTCCACGGCGTGGGCGGGATACGGGACGCCGCTCCCCTCTACGGCGTGGTGGATGCGTTCCAACGCAAACTGCTGCGGATCCAGCAACCGACCGCACCCGCCACGGCCTGAGGCGTCCCACGGGCACGCGCCGGCCGCCACGCCGGCGTCCTCTACGGGCGGCGATCGCAGGAGACGCCGGCGGGCGGTAAGAACACCTTCCGCGTGATCCGAGCCCCACAGACGCCGTCACGATGGCGGACGGCCGGACCAGACCACGGACGGCGCCCCCCCACCACAGCGGCCCGTGGAGCGCTCCGCGGGTGTGGAGAACCCCTCGCGCAGATCCCGGGGTATCGGCGCGGCGGCCCGCGATGCGGCGGCGCCCGGACCCGACAGGCGAGATTGCACTCTGGAGGCGTCCACGATGGACAGGTTGACCCTCGATCAGGCGGCCCGCGACGTTCTGGAACCCGAACTCACCGCCCTCCTGGCCGAAGTCGGTCCGGAAGCACGGGGACGCTGGCAGGCCGTGTTCGACGAAGTGGCGGCGGGCGGGGTCTCCGGCGATCAACTGGAGGCTCTGGAGCAACTCCTGGCCATGGGCATCGAAACCGGGCGCTTCGAGCGGACGCAGGGGCGCGCCGCGGACACGCTCGCCCGGGGGCTTTATGCGCGCACGCCGGGCGGGCAGGCACGCGCGCAACAGGCGGACGCGGTCAACTCCGCCCTGAAAGCGTTGGCGGGCAACGTGCTCGAGTCGGTGCGCTTCACGCCGGACGGCCCCACTGGCTGCCGCGTCACCCTGGAAACCGGCCGGGGTGAGATCTCCCTGCGCATCGACCGCCAGGGCATCCGCCTGGACAGCGTCGGGGTCGGCGGCTGAACCGGCTGGCGATGGCGTAGCGGGAGGGCGCTCAGACCCAATCCTCACAACCGCGAAACGGCATGTGCCGGCCGGGCAGGTAGCGCGGACGAGGACGGTAGGGGTTCCCGCCCGCGAGCGGCCGGCCCCGCAGCAGGAGGGCGCAGGGCCACGCGGGCGAGGTGATGCGCGCGCTGGTGGGAGTGTAGCGGAGGTTGAGGTCGCAGCGGCGCCGGGGGGTCGGATTCGCCCCCGCGGCATGCAGGAGCAGTGGATGGTATGCCGCCACATCACCGGGCGCCAGCTCGAGCTTGAGCACCGCCGCGGCGGGGTCGGGACCGCTTTCCACCACGGCCGGCTCGGGCGGTGCGGCCCCACCCTCCGCCAGCCGGTGGGAGCCGGGCAGTACCCGCCAAGACCCGTCGGGCCGCGGGCGGGCATCGATCGCCACGCGGAACGTCACAAAGCGCGGCGGATCCAGCGGCCATGCAAGCCCATCCCGCCGCCAGCCCCCGTTGCGAGCGTCGAACGGTGGCGTGCAGCGGTAGTGTGAGGCAAACAGGGCGATATCCGGACCGATCAGCGTCTCGACGACGTCCAGCAGCCGCTCGTCCGACGCCAGGCGCACCCAAAAGGGATCCGCGGCGACAAGGCCGTGGCCGGAATCCTCCCACGCCTGGGCCGCGCGGCGCGCCGTCAGCCAGCCGACGTGCGCCGCCGCCTCCGCAACCAACGCCGCATCCAAGACCCCGCGGAAGATGACGTATCCGTCGCGCTCGAACGCCTCGGACGACCCGTTCAACCGCCCGGCCCCCCGGCCGCTCCGCCGCCGCTCACGCAAGCGGCTCGTCGGTGCGATCGTATACGCCGAGCGTCGGCTCTAACCCACCGAGCCACACGCGCACCTCCGACCGCGGGCGCAGGGCAGCGCCGCAGGCACGCAGCCCACCCCGCAGGTGGCGCCGGTCGGAGGTCAGCACCACCAGACGGGAGCGGGGCCGCAGTATGCGCGCCGCCTCACGCAGCAGGGCCGGATACAACGCGGCGTTGTCGGCCGCGGTACCCATGCGGTGGCCGAACGGCAGGTTGGTCGCGACCGCCGTGGCCTCACCGGGTTCGAGCGGCAGGTTGCGGGCGTCGCCGTGGCACAGTCGCGCCACGACCCGGCCCTGCGCCACCCATCCGGAAAGGGTTCGCGAGGCCGCGTCCAACGCCCCGGCATCCACGTCCACCCCGACCAGTCTGCAGGGCCCGAGCATCGCCCGCTCAGCCAGCACGGTGCCGGATCCACAACACGGATCGCACAGGAGGTCTCCCTCCCGGGCACGACTCGCCATCACCATCGCCCGCGCGAGCGCCGGGTTCAGGGCCCGCGCCATCAGAGCCACCCGGTATGGACGGCGCCGCTCACAGCCCCAGACGCGTGCGCGGCCGATGTGCAACACGCCGCCGCGGTCCAGGATGGCCACCAGATCCGGTGGCCCGTCCAGATCGGCCTCCACCGGCCCGCCGGCGGCGCGCACGACCGCGGCGCGCACCTCGGCCGTCTCCCGGCCGCGGTTGATCCACTGCGCTTCGAACCAGAGCCGTTGCGCCGGCGGCAGTCGGTCCGGCGGCGACTCGGCCGGCCCCCTCCAGATCAGATCGATCAGGGCCCGCAGCGTCCCCGCCCCGCGCACCTGTTGCGCGGCATCCCCGGACGCCACCTCCACCCAGCCGTCCCCGACCCGGCCCAGCGGCACCCCGAGCGCCTTGCACTCACCGACCAGGAAGCTCTCGATACCGGGCAGGGTCAGGGCCACCAACGCGCCGATCTCCACCACACCTCACCACGGCTGGGGTCGGGTCCCGCCTTCGGGCGCGGCGGCCGCTCCGAGCCTGTACACCGCAGAGGACCATGGCCAGGAAGGCGCTGGACGATTCCACCTGCGCCGGCTGCAGCGTACCACACTGGAAAACACACGCAGGACGGCAGGAGGTGCGTTCATGGCGGCGTATCGGGCGGCCAACACTGACAGTGCCAATCACTGCCAGACCGGGGGGCAACGTGCATGGGGCGCGCGTCGCGGGGCCGTTCCGTGGTCCTCGGAGTTGCTGCAGCGGTGGTGAGCTTGAGTCTCGGCGGGTTTGCGTCCGCCGCATCTCTACCCATGGTACAGATCGACCAGAGTTCCCTGTCCGTGGCGGCCATAGGCGCGAGCCATAACCCCTTCGGCCCCCTGGCGGCGGGCCAGACACTCGCGGAGGTCTTCACCACCACCCAGCCCTTCAGTCTGGTGGGCGCGGACACCCCCACCTGGACCACCAAGACCTCCGGAGGCACGCTGCTGCTGCGCGCGGGCGCGGGTCTGACGGGCAAGGTCCTCGTCCAAAAGGCCTTCACGAACGTGGCGGACGGCGGCACCCTCACCCTCACGCTGGCCTCTCCAGCGCCCGCCGGCACCTACACGCTGGAACTGGCCAATCCGACCGGCCCGAGCCCGCTCGGCTCGCCGCCAAAGGGAGGCGCCATCGGTTGGTGGGGATCCAACAGCATGGTTCCGGGGGACTACGCGCTCGTCAACGGCAAGAAGCAGCAGGCGGAACTGGTCATGGAGTACCAGCCGGTCGCCGCCGCGGCGAAGCCGGCGGCCTCCACTCCAGCGGCCGCCAGCAAGGGCACAGCGGGTAAGGCGCTGCCCAAGACCGGACAGGGTCCCGCGCTGCCGCTGGCCGGAGCGCTTGCGCTGGGGACGGGGCTGTGGCTGGCCGTGGCACGCCGCCGCCGCGGGACCGCCTGACCAGCGGCCGCTGGAGACACCCCGCGCCGGCATGGGCGGGGTGTCTCATTTTTCCGTCGCACGGGGGTACACCCGGCATGAAGGACGGCCGGGGCCCGTGGCGACCGAGCGCTTCCGCCGGCGTTCCTTCCCACCTGGCGGTCAGAGCGTGGCCGCTTGTCCGGCGCGAATGGGTGTCGGCGCCCCTCCCCCGCCCCTTGCCCAGTCCGTGTTGCGGCTTCCGGCCGACCCGGGCGCCAGTGACCCGGGTCGGCCGGAGGGCCGACGGGCTCAGAGCCGGAACGTGAAAGGATGGACGCGACGTGTTGCGGTGTTCCTGGCTGCGCCACGTCGGGGGCCGGCGCGGCATTTGCCTCCTCTGCCTGACGGCCGCGTGCGCATGGACCACGGCTTGCGGACGGCCCAAACCCGCCGCGGTGCACGTCCGCACCATCCGGCTGGCGCCCGCACCCGCATCCGTCACCGAAGGGGCGACACTCCGCCTCACCGCCACTGCGCGCTCCGCCAACGGAGCGCCGGTGGCTGGCGCCGTCCTGCAGGCCTTTGCCAACGGCCAGTCCTGGGGGGCGCCCGAAACGACCGACCACCAGGGCCGGGCCGTGCTGCCGCTACCCATGCCGAGCACGGGAACCACGCGGCTGCAGGTGGCGACTCCCCCCCGGCGTACGGCGTGGATCTGGCCGGTCAAGACGCCTGCCGGGCGGCCCGTGTATCTCGTGCGAAAGTTCACCCTCGATCCCAAACTCCTCGGTTCGACGGTCTCCCGGTTGTCGATGCAGGCGACCCTGAGCATCGTGTCGGACCGGCGGTTCGTCGCCTATCTCAACGGTCATAAGGTGGCCTCGGGCTCGGGTCTGGACGTTCAGACAGTCCAAAGCCTCGGATCGCACCTGCGTGCGGGCGGCAACGTGCTGGCGGTCGAGTCATCGGGCGGACAACAGCCCGGACTGCTGGCCCGCCTTTCGCTACGAACCTTCAGCGGTACGCTGACCGTACGGAGCGGCGGCGGGTGGCAGGCCTTTGGCCGGGCTCCGTCCCACTGGAACGGCAATGCCGCCGCGTTGAGCCAGGCACGGGCGGTCCGTGTGCTCGGACCGGCGGGCGGCGGCGGCTGGCAAGGGCGTCCGATCCAAAACGGTGCGGCGCTGGGCCTGACCCCCCTGAGCCTCGGCGCCAGTCTGCCCGCGGGCTGGGTGGCATCTCCGATGGTGCGGGTGGCGGTCCGGCCGGTCCACCTGCCAGTGCGTCCGAACCCACGCCACATGGTTGGCATGGAATATGAGCCATGGTTCACCTCCATGAACATGACCTGGAAGAGCGCCGAGGCCGTCCCTCTGCTCGGGCCGTACCGCTCCACCGACACCTCGGCGCTCCGCCAGCATGCCCTGTGGCTGGACCGGGCCGGAATCAACTTCCTCCTCATCGACTGGTCGAATAACCTTTGGGGTAAGACCAGCTGGTCCCAGCGCTCACCGAACATCCAACAGTTGGTGAACAGCACCACGGTGCTGCTGAACACCTACGCCGCGATGCGAACCCAGGGCTTACCAACCCCCCAGGTCACGCTGCTGCTCGGCCTGGACAACGGCCCCACCACGACCACCACCGCCCTGAACGAAGAGATGGCCTGGATCGACCGGAACTACGTGCGCAATCCCCAGTACCGAGGGCTGTGGGTGCACTATCTGGGTAAGCCGCTGGTGGTGATCTTCAACGGCGCCGGTCCCAGCGCGCTCTCCGGGCAGCCGCCGATCTCCACATCGACGTTCACGGTGCGATGGATGGGCAGCCAGTTGCAGCAAAACCACCTGCAGAACGCCGGCTACTGGTCCTGGATGGACGGCTCGGTGCACCCGGTCGTGACCGCGTACCATGGACATCCCGAGGCGATGACGGTGACCCCGGCGTTCTTCGGCGCCGGTGGCTGGACCGGGCCCCAGGCCCTGGCGCGGCTCGGCGGGACGACATATCTGCGGGAGTTCGCGCGGGCGATGCAGATCAGGCCCCGGTTCCTGATCATCAACCAGTTCAACGAGTTCGCCGGCCAGCCGCCCTCGGCGGCCGTCCACGTGGACACATACACCGAGGCCCTGAGCGACGACATCGAACCGACCTCGGTGGGTGACTGCGGCTACGCCAGCTGCGGCGGCTGGGGCTTTTACTACCTGGATCTGACCCGGGCCCTGGTCTCCATGTACCACGAGGCCAAGCCCAAGAGTACGCTGCTGGCCGTCGGCAGCCCTCTGCGCGGCGCCACCGTCTGCGGAACGGCGCTGCCCGTCTTTTGGACCACCGTGGGGGCGCGGCCCAGCGGCGTGGAACTGAAGCTGGACGGACGCACCCTGGCCAGCGGGGCGTCCGGCACCTCGTACCGCCTCTCGCTGGCCGGGTTGCGCCGGGGGCCGCACACGCTCAGCGTGGTCGCCGAGGGCGCCAGCACGCGCTATGTGCTCTCCCGCTCCGTGTTCGGGCCGGTACTCTCCCATCCCGTCCCCTCCCAGGTGCGACGCAGCTTCACCTACACCGGACCCTGCTCCGCGGGCACCCCCGCCGCGGCGAACCCCGCCGCCCCCGCCGCCCGCGACGGGATCGACCTCGGCAGCGTGGCCGCCGGTGCGATCGGGCCGACGCACAACCCGGTGGGGCCGCTGCTGCCCGGGCACACCCTGGCCGAGGTCTTCACCGTTCCTGGAGCCATGACGTCGGTCGAGGCCACCACCCCGACGTGGAACCACACCGGATCCGGCGCCACCCTCGTGTTGCGGGCGGGCGCCGGCCTGGGCGGACGAGTGCTGGCACGGCACACCTTCCAGAACGCGCTGGACAACGGCTGGCTGAGGTTGACCCTGCCGAGCCCCGCACGGGCCGGCGTGTATACGTTGGAGATGATGCACCCGACCGGCCCGGCCATCGGCTGGTGGGGCGCGGCGAAGATGGTCCAGGGGGCGTACGCGCTGAAGGACGGCCGCCGGCAGGCTCAGGAGTTGGTCGTCCACTGGACGATCGAGGGCGGCTGATGCGATGCCCTCCACCCGGGCCGTAGGGGCCGCGCCCGAAGACCGCCACCCCGAGACGGCGCCTGTCCCTTGGCGACAGTCAGAACTTGATGGACGCGCCGCCAAGTCACGGCGACGGCAGCGCTTACGCAGCGCACCTGGAGGTACAGCGGTCCGGAGCGCGAGCGGGCGTCAGAAACCGCGATTTCCGCAGTTCCCTACACCCGCCTCTCCCCCCTTCCCCCCCCCCCCAACTCTCCGCCCCGCCACTCCCGCGCCGCGCCGGTGGCGTTCCAACCCAGCACGCCGTCGTCCGTACGCGTCTCCACTACGCCCCGCGTCGTGGCGACCTCGACCTCCGGCAGCCCCAGCGCCCGCGGCAGCGCCTGCAGCAGGTCGCGGACAATCGACTCCGCCGCGCCGGGCACCGCCATCCAGTCGTCTCCCGACGCAAGCCCGCCGGTGTGGAACACAGCCGCGCCACGGCCCCACGGCCTGTACCACAGGACCAGCGGCACCTGACCGCTGGCCGGCGTGTGCCGCACCCGCAGCAGGGGCACGGCGGCGGGGTCGAGGTCGCGGTATGCGTGCGCGAGGTGCAGCGGCGGCAGCGCCGCGTACTCGGGCGTCCGCGCGCCGTCCGCCGGGCGGACCGCAGAGATGCCGAACACCTCCTCCGCCCGCTCGCCGAAGCCGAAGAGGACGGCAGCGGCGTCCGCACCTCCCGCGTTCTCCAGCGCCTCGGGCCGCACCCCCGCGGCCACGACGACGCCGCCCTCCGCGGCGAAGCCCTGCAACCGCCGCAGCGTCTCGGCCGACCACAGCCGCGCCGGTGCGAGGAACACCGCGCGCAGACCCTGCAACGCCCCCGCGGCCACGAGGTGGTCGTCGAGAACCTCGAAGTCGCAGACGGGCCGCAGAGTTCGTGCGAGCCCCAACGCGCCGCCCAGGATGCCCGCCTGCCGCAGGGCCAGGTCCGGTAGGGAATGGATCAGGGCCACCTCGTACCGCGGGTGCCGCCGCGTGAGGCATGGGAGGCCGCGCTGCCATGCCTCCGCCGCGCCGGGCACCAGGACGGCGTCGGTCCCGCGTTCCGCGACGACGTTGCCCTGGTACTCGTGCAACTGCCGGGCGCCCGAGCCGGTGGCGTTGAACTCCCGCACGGCGATGCCCGTCGCATTCACGGTCGCCGCGGGCTCGAAGCCGAAGAAGCCGCCGTGGTGGCGCGCGGCGCTGGCGGCCAGGCGCGTGAGCATCAGGTTCTGGACGTAGTCCGAGCCCTCGTTGGTGATGCGCACCCCCGCGCCGGTCGCGGCGGCCACGCGGCACTGCTCGGAGAAGTCCGAGCCGTGGGACGGGGTCATGTCCCCGCCGGTGCAGAGGTAGATCTCGCTTCCGGGCAGCCGGGTGCGGGCCTCCACGAGCCAGCGCTCCGCCCAAGCCGTCATGGCGCCGCGATACCACTCGACAAAGTCCAACCAGGCGCGCGGCGACGGCGCCTGCGGGGGCGAGGACGGGGGCGTTAGCCCGTCCCAGGATGACGGCGCGTCACCCCACGCCTGTCGTAATCCGGCCAGGTCACCGTACCGCGCTTGCGTCCAACGGCGGAAATCCGCCAAGGCGTAGCGATCCCCGCACCAGTAGCCGGCGTGGCCGTGATAGTCGCCGGGCCAGTTGCCGACGACGGTGAAGATGGCCTCCCCGTAGTCGCCGGTGACGCCAAGCAGCAGCGACTCGACGGACTCTGAGGCGCCGCCCACGCCGTAGCGGGTGGCGAAGGCCGCCATCAGGCGACGGACCTGCGGGAAGAGGTGGGGGCTCCAAATAGATTGGGTACCCGTCTCGCGGCCGTGCTCCAGGCAGCGGGCAAAGACGCTCTGCTCGCTGCGGCGAAACCACTCCGGCGTGGCGTACCAGGGCCCCGCGATGAGGAACGGCACCCAGCGCAAGCCGTGCGCCCGCAACGCCTCCAGGTCGGCGTCGAAGACGGACCAATCCCACCGGCCCTGTTCGGGCTCGAAGTCGATCCAGCGAACGTACGTCTCGACACTGGTGGCGCCCATGTCGACCAGCCGGCGCAGGACGGCCGCGCCGCCCGGCCGGGCAGCGAACCCCTTCTCCATTCCGATGGTGACTTCCAGTGGCGAGGCCATGCGCATCCCCTCCACCGCGCGGGGCTTCCTCGGGCACTGCAGGAAACCTGCGCCGGGGGGTCGGGTTGTGCGAGGCGCCAGGGCCCAACTTCGCACAACTCAGGGCGCTGCATCATTGCCAACTCCTGAAGGACCGAGCAGGCAGGACGACGTTGGACTTTGGTGTTGTCGTGCAGGCACTTGCCGACGACTTCACCGCACACCTCGAATCCGTGCAGGTGGCAACGCACAAACGTCGCCAAGTCCTGTCGCTCCGCGCCGCGCAGTTTTCCACCTGTTCCTGGCGCACGCGCCGTACGATATACTCGGCCCAAGGCGCCAGCGTGGACTTGCGCGGCCCACGTGGCTGCGGCATCGGGATCGTGTCCGCCCGCAGGTACTTCCGACGGTCGCGCGGGAAAGGTCCAACCGCCTTGCGATCTCCCGGATGCCGGCCCCTTCGGCTCGCAGGTCGTAGATCGTCTTCGCATTCGCGCCCCCCTGCATCGTCACCTGACCCCCTCCTGGATTTCTTTGCCTGGAAACCCAAGCGGGGGCTTCGCTGGGGGGTAGGTCATTTCTTATCCGGCTAACTGGGTCATGTTGAAACCGGCCACCACAGGGTCGATAGCACCGGCTTCCAACCCACCGTACCGCCGCGGCCGGGTCACGTTTCCACGCCGCGTCGCGTAGTGCCCGATTGACGCGCGATGCAATACCGCGATATCATGATACCGGGAGGGAAGCGCCAGTCATGTCGGTCCGGTTCGTGACGACCAACGTCCGATTCGCGCCGGAGGATTACGCCGACCTGCAGCGTCTGGCCGCGGCGAGTGGCCGCAGCCTGGCGCAGTGCATCCGACTGGCCGTCAGCGCCTATCTGGCCCGTCCCGACGGTGAAACCGATGCGGGTGCGGCCGAGGACCTTCTCGCATACGGCCCGCCTGGATCCGGCGTCGAAGTGGCCGCGGAGGTGCACGGCGAGACGCTCGTCTTACAGCAACCGTTACCCGGCGTCCGCGATGGCGATAAGGTGTGGGTCCACTGCATCGGTGCGGCCGACCGGGCCGTGCAGCAACAGCGCCGCCAAGTGGTGGCGGACCTGCTGGCCGAGTTCGAGGCGATGGAGGCAGGCCCTCCGGCCCCGACCCGCGCCGAGGACAAGGAGATCTACGACCCGTGAAAGAGGCTTTCGTCGACACCGGTCCGCTCTACGCCTTCTTCGACACCCGCGACCCCCGCCACGATGACGCCGTCCAGTTGTTTACGGCGGCATGGCCGTTGGTTACGACGAACCTGGTGGTGGCGGAGGTCGTCACCCTGGCCATGCAGCGGCGGGAACCGGCTTTCGGCATCCGGCTCGCCGAGCACCTCGTGGAGGGCCGTCCGGCCAGGGTAGAACGGACGACCGCCGCCGACGAGGCGCTCGCTGTCCGCTTTTTGAGGCGCTTCGCGCCGACCGGGGTCAACTTCGCCGACTGCGTGTCGTTTTCGGTCATCGCCCGTCTGCAACTGGGGTTGGTGTATTCCTTCGACCAGAACTTCGCGCCACCGGGCTTCTTCCGGCTCGAGCCCGCCGAATGCTGAGGGGCCTCTTGCGACAGGTCTCAGCCGGCCACACCCGGACGGCTCCCGGGCTTCAGGGCCGGCGCACCACCGGCCTGGCACAGCGGGCACGCATCCGCGGGCCAGGAGGCCCACTCGAACCGGCCCAGGCTCACGTACGGCACCGTGAACACGCCCGAGGGATCGGCGGTACGGTCGCAGTATGCGGCGACACCGACCAGCCGCGCCCCGGCCGCCTCCACCAACGCTTGCACCTCGCGCACCGAGCCCCCCGTGGTCAACGTGTTTTCGCAGATCAGCACCGGCTCTTCGGCCTCGAGGCCGAAGCCGCGGCGCAGAGCCATCCGCCCGTCGCCATCCCGCTCCGCGAATACGAAGCGCAAGCCCATGGCCTCCGCCAGCGCAAAACCCGGTAGGATCGCACCCAGGGCGGGGCCGAGGATGGTGCGCGGTCGTAGACCCTGCCCCAGCACGACGGCGGCCAGGGCCCGCGCCAACCGCTGTGCCAGTTCAGGCCACTGGAAAGGGGCGGCCACCTGAAGGTAGCGGTCGGCGTGGCGCCCTGAACTCAGCACGAAATGCCCCGTGAGCAGTCCACCCGACCGGTGGAGCGTCTGCTCCAGTTCCACCTGACCGCCCCACGGCGCCTCGCCAAACGCCCCGCCTGACTCCGGCATCCGCCAACCCCCTTCCGGTTCTGCGCATATCCCCGGCGCCGGGGGGCCAGACGGCGTGGCGGCGACAGGTCCCACCACCGGCGCTCACGAGGCGAGGCCCGCCGGGATGGACCCGCGGCTTTCACGCCGGACCTAACGCCGCAGCCAGCGCCCGGCCGGCGAGCCCCGCGGCGCACCGTGCAACCAGACGGGCCGGCCGTCCACCAGGGTCGCCACGACCTCCGCCGTCGGCGGGCAGAGCCGCAAGATCGGCCCGTCGGGATGGCGGCTCCACTGCGCGGCGGGCTGAGCCGGCGGGTGCGGGCGCACCACCACCAGGTCCGCGTCGGCCCCAAGCGCGATCCGCCCCTTGGACGGCCACAGGCCCCAGGTGCGCGCCGGCCCCTCGGCGCACAGCCCGACCAGACGCCGCGGGCCCAGCCGCCCGTAGAGCATCGGCAGCGTGAGTTGGACGCCGGCGAAACCCGCTGGCGCGACGGCCACGGCCACCGCCTTCTCCGACGTCGCGTGCGGTGCGTGGTCAGACCCGATCTCGTCGATGGTGCCGTCCGCGATTCCGACCCACAGCGCCGCCTGGTCCGCTTCGGTGCGCAACGGCGGGTTGACCTTGGCCAGGGAGCCGAGGTGGGCGGCCTGGGCGTGCGTGAGCAGCAGGTGGTGTGGACAGGCTTCGCCGCGCACATCCACCCCGTCGACCTTGGCGCGACGCACCGCCCGCACCGCCCCGGCGGCCGCAAGGTGCGCGATCGCCAGCGGAGCCCCGGCCGCCGAGGCCAGCAGGCAGATACGCGTCACCGCCTCCACCTCGGCCAGTGCAGGACGCGCGGCCAGGTGGGCGTCCAGTCCGTCGAGTCCGGTCGCGCGACGGGCGGCGGCGGCCAGCAGGTCCCCGTTTTCGGCGTGCACCATGGTACGCAGTCCGCAGGCCCCAGCGACGCGCAGGGCCTCCAACAGGGCCCCGTCGGCCGGCGCCGGCAGGCTCGCCGTCGTTTCCCCGAGGAAGAGCTTGAGCCCCGCCGCGCCGGCCGCCGCCAGGGCTTCGATCTGATCGGCGTTGGCGGCCGCCAGCAGCCCATAAAAACCGTAGTGACAGCGGCTGCGCCCCGCCACGCGGGCCACCTTTTCCTCCAGCGCGGCGGGCGTGGCCGTCGGTGGCAGCACGTTGGGCATGTCCAGAACGGTCGTGACCCCACCCGCCACCGCGGCGGTGGAGGCCGATCCCCAGTCTTCCTTGTGCACAAGACCCGGCTCCCGGAAGTGGACGTGGGCGTCCACCAACCCAGGGAGCACGATACAGCCGCCGGCATCCAGCGTCGGTGCGTCGGCCGGCGCCGAGCCCGGTGGCGCGAGCGCCGCGAAACGGCCATCGCGCACCCCCACGTCCATCCGCTCAAGCGCATCCGGCGTACAGACCACGCCACCGCGGATCCAAAGATCCATACCCTCGCCGGGCCGCGACGACGCATCGCCCCGCCGCTGCCCGAAGCCTCCTCCCAACCGTCTGCCGTCTGGCGTCCCGTCCGCCCGGCGAACGTAGCACAGTGCCAGACCAAGGGCAATCGACCGAGCGAGCGGGCGCCGCCCACGGGGCCGTTCCTGCTACACTGGCCCTGGCGTCATCGGTGCCGGCCAGGCGACCGTGCGCACGCAGGCACCCACAGGGGGAAACCGCATGGCATCGCTCCAGGGTCGCAGGGCGATCGTACTCGCGGAGGACCAATATCAGGAACTTGAGCTCTGGTATCCACTGCTGCGGTTGCAGGAGGCGGGGGTGGAAACCCGGGTCGTAGGGCCTGGGGCCGCCACGTACACTTCGAAGTACGGGTATCCGGTTCAGGCCGATCTCGCGGCGGCCGACGCCGTATCCCAACCCTGGGACGCCGTGGTCGTCCCGGGCGGCTACGCCCCGGACCGCATGCGCCGCCACCCGGAGATGGTGCGGCTGGTGCGGGATGCGGACCAGCGCGGCTCGGTGGTGGCGGCCATCTGCCACGCGGGCTGGATGCTCTGCTCCGCCGGCATCCTGCGCGGCCGGCGCGTCACCTCGTTCAGCGCCATCCGGGACGATCTGGTGCACGCCGGGGCGCAGTGGGTCGATGAAGCGTGTGTGGTGGACCGAAACCTGATCACCTCGCGCCAGCCCGAGGACCTACCGGCCTTCTGCCAGGCGTTGCTGACCGCCCTGGACCGGCCGCACTGAGCCGCCCCGTCCCGCGACGACCCGCCGAAGGAGGTCCATCCGCCTTGGCGCCGGATCCGACACCCGCCCGGCCGTCCCGGCAGCGGCCCCGCCGCCCCGCCCGCTCCGACCGCGCCCGCATGCTGCTGTCCTGCCCGGATCGCCCGGGGATCGTCGCCGCAGTCTCGCAGTTCCTCTTCGCGCACGGGGCCAACATCATCCGCTCCGACCAGCACACCACCGACCCCGCCGGCGGCACCTTCTTCATGCGGGTCGAGTTCGACCTTGAGGGGTTCGCCGCCCGGCGGGAAACCCTGTCCCAAGCCTTCTCGCCGGTCGCGGCGCACCTGGAGATGGACTGGCGGCTCTCAGGCTCGGAGCCGGTGCGGCGCGTGGCGATCTTCGCCTCACGCGAAGGCCATTGCCTGCTGGAACTGCTCTGGCGCTGGCAGGCCGGCGAGCTGCCGTGCCACATCACCATGGTCGTGGCCAACCACGACGAGTTGCGCCCGGTCGCGGAGGCCTGGGGGGTTCCGTTCCACCTCATCCCGGTACGCGCCGGCGCCAAGCACGAGGCCGAAAAGGCCCAGTTGCAACTGCTGGGCGGCGGCCAGACCGACCTGATCGTCCTGGCCCGCTACATGCAGATCCTCTCCCCCGAGTTCGTCACGCGGTATCATGGGCGGATCATCAACATCCACCACTCCTTCCTGCCCGCCTTCGTCGGCCCCCAACCCTACCACCAAGCGTTCGAACGCGGCGTCAAGATCATCGGCGCCACCGCGCACTATGTGACGGCGGAGTTGGACGGCGGGCCGATCATTGAACAGGATGTGCAGCGGGTCACCCACCGCGACAACCCGGACGACATGCGCCGGGGTGGGCGCCAGATCGAACGCGCGGTGCTGGCGCGGGCGGTCCGCTGGCACCTGGAGGACCGCATCCTGCTGCACGGGGGCCGCACCGTCGTCTTCGACTGATGCAACCGGACCGGGTTAACGCGGCCGCGGCCGCCGCCGATACCCGTAGTAGCGCCCTGGGCGGGCAGCTGGAAGGGAAGGCACCGCGGCATGGAGGCGCCGGCTCCCCGCTCTCCCGGCCATCCCCCGTGGGTGACCGCCGCAGATGCGATACCGGTCGCCCTGTTGCGCACGGACGCATCCGGGCGCATCCGGGCCGCCAACGCGGCCGCGGTCGCGCTCTTGGCGTGGGACGCGGACCACCTGCGCGGGCAGGCCCTCACCGACATCCTCCCCGGGGACCCGCCCGGTCCGGAAGCCGAGGCACGGTTCGCGGCGCGGGCGGATGGAACACCGTGCGCCGTGGAGGCGCGCGCCCTGCGGCAGGATGACGGCGGCCGCATCGTCTCACTGCTCCCGGACGACGCACGCCGGGCCCTGGAACGGACCCTGGCGCGGGTGGGCGCGGAGTATCAGACGATCTTCGACGCCGTGCCGACGCTGATCTGGTTCAAGGACCGCCACAACCGCTACCTTCGCCTCAATCCCGCGGCGGCCGCCGCCTTCGGCCGGCCGGCCGACCAGATCGAGGGCCACACGGCGCATGACTTCCTCCCGGAAGACCTGGCCCGGCGCGATCACCAAGAGGACCTGGACGTACTGCGCAGCGGACGGCCCAAGCGGGGTCTGCTGCTCACCCTTCCCTCCGCCTCCGGCCAACCGCTCACCCTGCAGGTCACCAAACTCCCCAGCCACGGCGCCGACGGTGCCGTCAGCGGGGTGATCGGCCTGGCGACCGACATCAGCGAGCGGCAACGCGTGACCGAGACGGTGCGCCGCGTCGCGTACTACGACCCCCTCACCGGGCTGGCGAACCGGCTGCTCTTTTCGGACCGCCTGGAGCGATCGCTCGCCGCCGCCCGCCGCCAGGGATCACAACTGGCCATCCTGGTGGTGGGCATCGACCGCTTCCAGTTGTTCAACGACGGATTGGGACACTCGGCCGGCGACGAGATCCTCCGGATTCTGGCGCAGAGGCTCTCGGGTAGCGTCCGCGACCAGGACAGCGTCTGCCGGCTGACCGGCGACGAGTTCGCCCTGGTGGCGCAGGGAATCGAGCAATTCCGTGACGTGATGCGCCTTGCCCAGCGGCTGCGCCACAGCCTGAGCCAGCCGCTCACCGTGGCCGACCGCGAGTTGTTCCCCAGCGTCACCATCGGTTCCAGCCTGTTTCCGGCAGACGGCTCCGACGTGGACGTCCTGGTGCGCAACGCCGAATCGGCCCTGCACCGCGCCAAGGAACAACGCATCGACCACGCATTCTACAATCCGGCGATCACCCACCGCGCGACCGCACACCTGGAGGTGGAACGCGGCCTGCGCCGGGTGCTGGAACGCGGCGAACTGGTGTTGCACTACCAGCCCATCTTCCGGCTCGACCCTCCGGGGATCACCGGCGTCGAGGCCCTGATCCGCTGGCAACACCCGGAACGGGGGCTACTGCCGCCTTCGGCCTTCATCGAACTGGCGGAGAGCACCGGCATGATCGTCCCCATCGGCGCCTGGGTCATCCGCACCGCCTGTGCGCAGATCGTCGCATGGGAACACGCTGGCCTGGGCCGCCTCGGGGTCTCCGTCAACCTGTCGGCGCGGCAGTTGCAGGACCGGCGCCTCGTGGAAGAGGTCACGCAGATCCTCTCGGACACCGGCATCGCACCCGATCGCCTCACGCTTGAGCTGACCGAAGGGACGGTCATGGGTACCCGCGGTCGGCCGGACCAGACGCTTCGCTCCCTGAAGGCCATGGGGGTGCGGCTGGCGATCGACGACTTCGGCACCGGGTATTCTTCCCTGAGCTACCTGCAGCAGTTCACCGTGGACGCACTGAAGATCGACCGTTCCTTCCTCGCGCCGGTCCGCAGCCCAGGCGACCCGTGCCCGGTGGCCCGGGCCGTGATCGCCTTGGCGCACAGCCTCAACCTGAGCGTGGTCGCCGAAGGCGTAGAAAACGACGCCCAGGTGGACTGTCTGCGCCGGGACGGCTGCGACCAGCTGCAGGGGTATCTGCTGTGCCGGCCGCTGCCGGCGGGCGAGTTGGCGGACCGCCTCGCCGACCAGCAACTGCCCACCCGCCGGCTCAGTCGGTGAGCGGCAGGACCAGCGACGGCGGATCGATCACGTGGTCGGAGGAGATCTCCTCGACCGCCGTCCCGACCGCGAAGAACTCGATGATGTGGGCCCCCCAGGTATGGCTGTTTTCGTGCACGTCCGCCCCGACCACCCCCTTGGCGTCCAGGGCTTCGGCCTCCTTCTGCATGCGCTCCATGGCGAGTTCGCGGCTGTCATAGAGGGCCTGGGTGTACTGGACCATCTCGGTGTTGCGGCCGAGGGTCTGCAGCATTCCGGCCACGCCCTGTTGGGCGACGTGGTAGACGCAACTGCCCATCACGAGCCCGAGGGGGCGGTACCCAGAGCGTAGCAGGACGTAAAAGTCCTGGCCCGACAGGTCCGAAGTGAAGGGCCGATTGTGCTTGTTACGAAACCGCGCGGGGTCGTTGCGGTGCACGACGGCCGTGCCGATGGCCACGAACTCCGCGACGTGCGAACCCCACTCCTTGTGGCTGACCTCCAGCCGCACCCCGACCACCCCGTCGGCGCCCAGGGCCTCGGCCTCCTCCTCCATGCGCGTCATGGCCAACTCCCGCGCGTGGTACATCGCCTGGCTGAGCACCGTCATCTCCTGGTTCTGGCTCCAGGCGGCCCGCTGGTACCCGATGTGGTAGATGGAGCTACCGACCACAAGCCCGACCGGATCGAAGCCGGCTTCCTTGACCAGCAGGAACTCACTGGTCGAAAGGTCCGAGGTGAACAGCCTCCGCCCCTCGGCGGAGCCCCGCATCTCGACCAGGCGCTCCTTGGCATGCGCCGGTAGGGTTGCGAACTCGGCCTGTTCCGCCTTCTTGTCCTGGTCTCCCTGCACGTGCCTTCCCCCCATGGCTGCGGATACGTGTCGGTACGCGCCTCAGGAAAACGCCGCCTCGGCCGCCGAACTCCCCGACTCCAGCCGGCCCGACCGCAACGAGATCACCAGGTTCGTCTGGGGAACCCGCGGGGCCGCGCCATCCCGGGGACGGATCGCGGTGCCGATCATGCTCAGCACGACGTTGTGGTGTTCCCGCTCGTAGGCCGGATTGTCGTCGCTACCCGTCAGGCGCACCTCGTCGACCCGGCGTGCCATGTGGACGCCGACCACGCCGCTGGCGCCGGCCTCACGGGCGATCTGCTTGAGGTGCATGGCGGCCCGCGTACGGCACTGACCCAGGGCGTCGCTGAAGTGCCCGAGCTCTTGGTTGACCGAACTCTGCTCGTTCCATTCGTCGGCCTGCGTGGTCAGGACGAACCACGTGCAATGGCCGTACGCCAGGGCCGCCGGTTCGTAGCCCGCGCGCCACAGGGCCCACCATTCCTGGCCGGACAGGTCGGATAACCACGGCTGCGCCGGCGCCGTGTCCTGCTGGCGCACCGCGGTACCCACCAGGGTCACCTCGACGGTGCGGTCCGCCCACTCGTGCCGGATCAGGGCGTAGCGCACCCCGACCACCCCGTGGGCCCCGAGTGCCACCGCCTCCTGGCGCAGGCGGCCGACGGCCAGGCGCGTGGCCTCGTTGTAGGCGGCACTGAGTTGCGACACCTCGGTGTCGTGCCAACTGGACGCATAGGCGATCCCGACATGGTACATGGCGCTGCCGCCCACCAGGCACAGCGGGGACAGGCCGTGCCGGCGCAGCAGCCCCGCCTCGTCGGCCGCCAGGTCCGACGTGAAGGCGAGCTTCCCCTGGCCGCTGCCGATCTCCGCCAGCCGGGCGGCGGCCGCTTCCGGCAATTGGCCTCGTTCCAAGAGGTCCTGATCCCGCTGCTGCCGCACCATTTCCGCCTGCAGTTGCCGTCGCGCCGCGGCAGGATCCGAGACGGGATCCGGCCCCGCGCCGCGCGACCACCAAGGCATCCGCACCACCCCCTCGCGGCGTTCACCGCCAACCCCTATACTGCCATCCAGAGGCTGCAGGCGCATCCACGCCCCACCAGAGCGTTTCGGCCGCGGAACGCCGCGGCGCCCACACTGCGTGTGACGAAACCGTATGTGAACTACGGAAGGCGGAAGCACCCATGGCCGAGGCACCGGACTTCGATCTCGTGGCCGCGTCCCTGCGGGCGGACGCCACCGACAACCGTACCTTCCTGGAGGTTCTGGCGGCCAAGCTGGAAACGGCCCTGCCCGGCGGGGTCGAGGTCCGGCGCGCCGGCGGCCTGCTGCGGAGGGATCATCCCGTGACGGACATCACGGTCTCGCTGGGGGACTGGCGTTTCCATCTCGGGGCCCATAGCGGCGCCGACGTGCGGGCCGAGCGCACCCATCTGGTCGGGGGGATCGCCCTCAAGTCCGAACCGATGGCACTGGACGCCTGGATCGGCGCCCTGGCGGAGTCCTTGGTGGCCCACGCCAAGGCCAACTCCGTCGCGGCGGCCGCCCTCCACCAATTCCTCAGTTAGGAGAGCGACCGGAGGGGTGAGCCGCCGCCCCCCTCCGGTCGCCGGCGGCTCACCAGGCGTAGGCTTCGGGAGCCGGCCTGCCCGGTCCGGGAAACAGCTTGTCGATGCGGCCCAACACCTCGGCCGACAGTTTGATCTCCAGGCTGCGTAGCGCGCCGGCGAGTTGCTCCATGGTCCGCGGCCCGACGATGGGCGCGGTCACCGCCTTCTGGTGCAGCAGCCAGGCGATGGCGACGTCCGCCGGTTGCGCCTCCAACTCGGCGCACAGTTCGTGGTAGGCGGAAAGCCGGCTGCGCTCAGCATCCGCCCGCTTCTGCACGGCCGCCTGTGCCCGGCGGCCCTCGCCGGGCACATCGCGCACCCCGGCCAGGAGCCCCCCGGCCAGCGGGCTCCACGGCAATACGCCGAGCCCGTAGTGTTCGCAGGCAGGCAGCACCTCGAGTTCCACCGTGCGCGCTGTCAGGTTATACAGGCTCTGCTCGGAAACCAGGCCGAGGAAGTGGCGCGCCCGGGCGCTCTCCTGAGCCTGGGCGATGTGCCAGCCGGCGAAGTTGCTGCTGCCGCAATAGAGCACCTTGCCCTCGCGGCACAACTGCTCCATCGCCTGCCAGACCTCTTCCCACGGGGCGGCCCGGTCGATGTGGTGCATCTGATACAGGTCGATGTGGTCGGTCTGCAGGCGGCGCAAGCTGTCCTCACAGGCCCGCCGGATGTGCCGGGCGGACAACCGCGACTCGTTGGGCCAATCGCCCATGTCCCCGTACACCTTGGTCGCGAGCACCACCTTGTCCCGCCGGCCGCCACCCTGGGCGAACCAGCGGCCCACGATGGATTCCGTCACACCCTCTCCCTTGCGGCCCCCATACACGTTGGCCGTATCCAGGAAGTTGACGCCGCGGTCCAGGGCCTCGTCCATGATGCGGAAACTGTCTGCCTCGTCGGTCCTGGGCCCGAAGTTCATCGTCCCCAGACACAGCCGGCTGACGCGCAGGCCCGTCCGACCCAGGTGCCGGTACTCCACAACCGATCTCCCCCTCCGCATACCTCTGCAGCTTGCCGCGCGGACGCCAGCCCAAGTCCGTCCCCCGCAGACGGCTCAGCCGCGCAGGATGGCCAGGGCCGACCGCACCGCCGCCGCCGATTGCTCGGCACCCTGGCGCGGACGGAACTCCATACCGGCCCAGCCGTCGAACCCCGCATCGCCAATGGCCGCCGCCACGTTGCCGTAGGCGATCTCCCCGGTGCCGGGCTCGTAGCGGCCCGGAACGTCGGCGAGGTGGAAGTAGCCGATCGCGTCGATGTGCCGCCGCAGCGTGGCGATCAGATTCCCCTCCATGATCTGCATGTGGTAGATGTCATAGAGGACCCGCACCGCCGGCGACCCGACCGCTTCCACCACCCGCACGGCCGTCTCGGTGCGATCCAGAAAATAGCCGGCGTGGTCCACCAGCGTATTGAGCAGTTCCACATTCAACCGCACGCCGGCCGCCTCCGCCGCCGGCGCGACGGCGCTCAGGGCGGCCACCACCGACGCCTCCTGCGCGTCCAGCGCGAGATCCTTGACCACATTGCCGGTGGTCACGATGACGTGGCGCACCCCCTCCTGGCCGGCGACGGCGATCGCTTGGCGCAGCGCCGCCTCGGCGTCCGCCCTGCGCTGCGGATCCGTCAGCGGCGCCCCGCAGGCGAAGGTCGCGACCTCCAGGCCGAGCGCGCGGGCCCGCCGGCAGACCGCGCCCACGTCCTTGCCCCCGACACCCCAAAACTCCACCCCGTCGGCTCCGGCGGCCGCGGCGGCGTCCACGCGATCGATGAACGGTAGATTGGTGAACAGCATCTCGATGCAGGCCGAAAAGCGCAGCACCCGGACCATCCCTCCCGCGGACGGGACGTCGCCCGCCACGGCTGCGCAGTTTGACGGCCGCACAAGCGGTCCTGCCGACGGCGCACCGGCGCCGGGGAGTCATGACCCCACGGCTAAAGCCGGGGGCTTGCCAATCACCCCGCTTGCGCGGGCGTGGCGTGCGGACGCATGACGGCGCCCCGGCGACCGATGTTGATCGCCGCGATGTGGTCTGCTGGCCCA
>JAJZXK010000197.1 GCA_021806565.1 Bacillota bacterium
GGCCTCGACGCGCCCGAACTCGAACGGAATGTCCATAACTCCATCGCTTCGAGGTCGACGCCGTCTTCGCCTTTGTGGATCAGCATTCGGATCTGACCCGCGGGCCCGCATAGGGGGTGGCCATCGGCCGCCCCCTTTACGTTCGGAGGTGGGGCTCCTTGGCGCAGACCGTGCGTTCCGGCCCGGCGATCCACTGCGTGTACCAACCCATCGTTACGATCGACGGCCAGGCGGTCATCGGATACGAGGCCCTGGCTCGGGTTCCGGGTCGCGACCTTCGCTGCATGCTCCAGGCCATGGACTCCACCGAGGCACGGGCCTTCGATGTCGGCATGGTGGCCCGGGCAGTGCAGGGCGCCTTCGGCCTGCCCGAGGGGGTACGGCTCTTCGTCAACGTCACCGTCGAGACCCTGCGGGCGGTGCTCGCCGGCGACCCGTGGCCCCTGCCGCCGCGACTGTCTCCCGGCAGCCCGCCGGTTGTGTGGGAGATCCCGGAGGGTCGGGCCGGCAGCGCCGCGCTGCTGCAGCGGGGGGCCGCCGGCGTGCTCGATGCGGTCGAGGTGGCCCTGGACGACCTCGGGGAGGGCGACTCGGACCTGCGGCGGCTGGCGGCGTACCCCGGAGCCTGGGCCAAGCTCGGGCTCAGCCTGGTCCGGGACTGTGACCGCGACCGAGCCAAGGCAGCGGTGATTCGGGCCGTGGTGGCCATGGCCGCCGAGCTCGGGCAGCGCGTGATTGCCGAGGGAGTCGAGCGCGAGGGGGAGGCGGTCGCTCTTGGCGCCATGGGGATCCGCTACGCCCAGGGGTTCCACTTCGGCGCACCGGCACGGTTGGGCGCGGACGGGGCGGGCCTGGGAGACATCGCAACTGCTGAGGCCGACTGGAGCCAGACCTCGAGCTCGCGGTCGCTGGGGTAGTGCGGGGCGTGGCTATCCCCCGATGAGGCGTCGTGCCACTGGGTCCAGGGGCATCACCCGCCGGGCCCCTCGGGCAGCCAACCGGGCCCGCGACCCACCGTGCCCAAACCCCGAAACATGTAATGCAGGATACGCACCAACTACATGCAGACACGCGGCAAAGCCGCGTGCTTTGGGAGAGTAGGGCTGAAGAGCGGTGCACGAATTGCGCGAGGCGGTGCAATTCCGGTGCAAAGGGGCGAAAAGCCTTGGGGACCAAGGGATGAGACGCGGTGCACGCCCAAGAAGGAGGTCGAGATTGTGCCGGAAGATACTGGGATAACCGTGCGCTACGACGACACAACTTATCGTGCCATTCGGGCGCGGGCAGATGCCGACAAAGTGTCAATGGCCGAAGTCGTTCGGCGGGCGGTCGAACGGTACCTGACAGCCCAGGGAACTGAAACCGACTCCTTGCGACGGGCGGTGGATGAGGCGCTGCGCCCCCACGTCAACCGCCTCGCTGCGCTCACCAGCAAGGCTGTCATCCAGGCAGCCAGTGCCAAGTGGATCGCCGTCGCCATCACGGAACATCTTGCGGAACTCTCGCCCGAGGCGGTGCCCGCCTATCCCAATCAGGATGGGCTGCTGGAAGACGTGCGTCACTACGCGCTGGAGGACCTGAAGGCACGGCGCCAATCTGAGACCGTCACCGAAGCAGAGACGCAGCGCATGGTGGAGGCGGGCCCGGATACCTCTTGAGCCGCGGGTGGCGCGAGCAACCCACGTACAGGAGGCCAGTCGCATGGAAGCACCCACCCCCGTGCGCTTCGACGCGCTGACTCTGGCCCGCTTGCGGCGTGAGGCATCCACCGAGGGCGTTTCCCTCTCCGAAGTCGTCCGCAGGGCCGTTGAGGAGCACCTGACGGCGAGGGGGGAAGTCACCGAATTGCTGCGCGACACCATCGACGACGCCATGACCTCGCACGTGGCGCGCCTCGCGGACCTCTCGGCTGCCGCCAGCCTCGAAGCCGCGATGGCCAAGTGGTTGGCCGCCGCCATCACCGAGCACTTGGCCCAGCTACCGCGGGATACGATGCTCGCCTATCCGGACCAGGGTCGGCTGCTTGAAGACGTCCGTCACTACGCACTTGAGGATCTGAAGGCACACCGCGGCGCGGGTGGGGTGATACGCGGTGAAGGCGCATAGCACCATCTTCCTCAAGATCAAGGGCCGTCCGTCCGGTGGCGCCCAGGGGGCCAAGGCCGCGGCCCACGTCCGCTACATCGGCCGCTGGACCGCTTGCCGCCTCGACGTGGCGCGCGAGGCCGACCAAGCCCACATCGGCTACATGGGCGGCCGCCCTCGGTCCCACGGTCTGTTCGACGCCGAACTCGGACACGTACCCGACGCCGGGGCGGTCCGGGCCGAGGTCCGCGCCACCTCGGGTCCCACCTGGCGGCTGGTCGTCTCGTTGCGCGAGGACGACGCCCGCACCCTGGGATACACCAACCTGGCCGCCTGGCAGGACCTGACCCGTCGGTACATGGCCCGCTATGCCCAAGCCCTGGGGGTCGACCGCGAGAACCTGCGCTGGGTCGCCGCGCACCACCCAGAGGCCGGCCACCCCCACGTGCATGTGCTGGTCTGGATGCGCGAGGGCAGTCGTGAGCACACGCTGACGGCGCGCGAGCTGCGCCAGGTCCGGCGCGCCATGGCCTGCGAGGCGTTCCAGCCCCTGCGGGTGGACCCGGAAGCCCTGCGCACGGCGGCGCGCGACTACGCCATCGACTTCGCCCGCCGCCAGGTCTGGCGGGCTCGGGAGAGCGTGCGCGGCCCGGAGACGGAGGCGCAGCAGGCGAGGCGGGTGGCCCGGGAGGCCGAGCGGGCTGCCGCGACCGCCAAGCGGCTACGGGAGCGCGAGGCCAAGGAGACACCCGCACAGCGACGGGCCCGCCTGGCCGTGCAGGCGGAGCATCCACCCGACGGGTCCCTGCCGCCGCGCTTCGGTGGCCGGGAGATCGACCAGCTCGGTGCCCGGATCCAGGGCCTGGCCGCCAGGATGCCCGGGCATGGCCGGGCCGCCTTGGCATACATGCCGGCGGATGTCGCCGATGAGGCGCGAGCGATCGCCCGCCGGGTCATGGATCGGCCGGAGTTGGCCAGGACCCTCGGGCAGTGGGCCCAGGCCACACGGGAACTGGCCGCGGTATACAGCCGCCAACCCGGCGCGGACGCGGCGCCCTTGGCGCGCGGGCTCGCCGACTTGCGCGACCGTATCGCCCAGGCGGTCGTCCAGGCCGCGGCCGATCTGAACTTCGAGGCGGCGCGCGCCGCGCAGCGGGCCCTGAGCCCGGCGCAGGCCGTGGCGCAGACCGCCGACCGCGAGGCCGGCCCGCAGGAGCAGGCCCGGATCGCCGCGCTGCTTCGCGAGTTGCAAGTCGAGCAGGCCCCGAGCGAGGCGGGTGGTCTCTGGCGGGCCGCCGATCCGGCGGCGCTGGAGCGCGCCGTTGAGGCGGTCGCCGGCCCCGTGCCGGAGCTGCCATCGGATCCGGCGCTGGCGGGCATCGTCGCCGCCCAGGTCGAGCGGCTGCGTGAGCAGTGGCTGGCCGATGGGGAGCGGGCCCGCGGCTCTCGCGGGTCGGGCAACGAGGATACGGGCTGGAGGGACGATGGCACCGAGGTCTCGCAGTATGACGCGGGGGCGTTGCCGGCGGGCTGGGGCGGCGAAGGGCCGACGCCGACGCAGGCCGCCGCCCACGAGGCTGGGGCAACCCTGGACCGTGAGTCCCAGGGCCAGCTCACGCGATTGCTGGCCGCAGCCGCGCAGCGCGGTGACGACGGGGCCTCGACGCCGGAGGCCGTGGCCGCGGGACGGGAGGCCGTCGGGCTTCTGCGTTCTGGGGCACAGGCCACCAGGGATGCCGGACGGGCGAAGGTCGGACGCGAGATCGTCCACCAGGCGCAGCGGCTGCAGGAGACGGAGGCGGCCGATCGGCGCTGGGCGGCACGCGGGGCGGCCCAGGGGGTGCTGCACGCCGCCCACGGCGCGCTGCAGCGCGAGTATGCGCGGTCTGCCGCCAAGGCGGAGATGGCCCGGGAACGCGAGGCGGAGCGCAGCGAACGCGAGGCGCAGCACGCTTCGGAGGAGCAGCCGCGTCGCCAGCGTGGACATGGTATGGGGCGCTGAGGGGCGCATACGCGCCTTGTGCCGATGGCTCCGGGAGGAGCGCCACAGAAGCGGGACCCGGTGTAGTCGCGGGGCGATTACGTCGGGATGCCCACGGTATCAGGAGGATGTGCGGGGTTTACTGCCAGGGGTGTAGTCGCGGCCATGACCGCGCGACTACACCCCTGGTGTTTGTGCGGCCGTAGGCCCTGGGCCCCAAGGCCGCGCCTGAGACTACAGG
>JAJZXK010000060.1 GCA_021806565.1 Bacillota bacterium
AGCCTCGCGCAACAGGTCGAGCTTGGCGGCGACATAGGCGGCGGTCAGGGACCGGCGCCGCAGGAGCGTATCGAGGGCCTCGGGCCGCAGGTCGTCCAGTCCGGTGACCGCGCGGTACGCAGCGCAGACAGATCCGGCGTCCATAGGGACATCGGGTTGCTCGGGCTCCGGCACGGCCGGAGCCTGCTCGCTGGCCGCCACAGGGTGGTCGGCCTGCTGCGGGGCCGCGGGTTCCGGCACAGCCGGAACCGCTTCGGGTTGCGCAACGGGGCCCTGCTCCGGGAGAGGCGAAGCCGAAGGGGCAACACCACGCGCCGGCACGGCCGGCGCAGGCTCGGGTGCGACCGTCACGGGACGGCTGCCGGCGGGCTCCGGGTCGTCGGACGGCAGGGCGGCGCCAGCCCCACGGGGGTCGCGCGCGCACGGTACCGGATCCGGAACCAGGTACCGGAGGTATGTTGGTGCTCTTGGTTTCTTGGTTCCGGTCAGTAATTAGTAGCGGCGCGTTTTCCACACGTGGGTTATCCACGTGTGGAAAACCGGCACGTGGACAATGTCCTTCAGGATCAGCTGGTTTATCCACGTGCCGGTTTTGGCTAAGTGGATGATTCCCCGCCGTGTCTACCTCTGGCGCATCCGGCAGCGGCACCTCGAAGACAACATACTCCAGGCGCGTGATCCGGCCGCGTGCATCGCGCACCCGGGTGCGGCGGATATAGCCGACAGCCTCCAACTCGCGCAGGCCGCTGTACGTGGCCTTGCGTCCGCACGGCGATTGCTGAACGAGGTGGCACATCATGACCCGCCAATCGTCCGGCATGGTGAGCAGGTAGCCGATCAGGCCCTTGGCCTTCCAAGAGAGGCGGGGGTCCCGCAGGGGGGTGTTGTTGACGATGCTGTACGGGTGCGCCTTGTCGCGAGCGACGCGAATGATGGCGCGCTCATCCCGGTCTGCCGAGCGCGGCGAGTGGGAACGTCCCGTCATAGCGCGTTCCCCCCTCTCGTGCCGCCGGTAGGTGCTGCCATCGGCCAGCGGCGAACCAAGACCTCCGCGGACCCGGCGCCGATCCCGGTCGTCGGTACGGTGAGGTACCCGGCCGCGTACAGCTCGCGCAACGCCGGCCGCACCACCGCCGGCCCGTCCGGCGCGGCAGCCACCAGGTCGCGGACACAGAGCGGGTACGGGAACGGGCCGCAGGTGAGCAGGAACGCCAGGATGCCCAGGGCGGGGAATCCGAGGGCGGGACGGATCGCGGCGGCCGCCTGGATCGCGCGATGGTCGCCGGCGTACGGCACGACCCGGATCGCGGTGTCGTCCGTAAAGCGCGGCACACGGGGGTCAGGGGCAATGCAGACCTTCATGGCTCACCCTCCCGAAGTGCATGGCAACGCCGCCCGCCGGTGAGCGGGTGGCGGCTGGGTTGCGTTCGTCGGCTGGGATGACGTCAGACTCGGATGCGCGAGCCCACGGACCCGAACAGGACCCCGGGCATGCGGGTGTGAAGGACGTGCAGCATGGCGTCCACCCGGGCAACCGCCCTGTGCGGCTCCATCAGCACGGCGTCGCGACACCACAGGTCGACGTAGCTCACGAAGCGACCGTACTTGCCGTTGTGGACCGTGAAGCCGGCGCCGCAGCGGCCAGCGACAGTGCCGCTCCAGCGGACCCCGGCGCGGCCACTGCCCCAGTGAAGCTCGACCTGGGATCTGATCGCGGGGACGGCGGCGGCCAGGGCGCGGTCGATGACCTCGCGGGTCGGGATGGCGCCGTCAGGGAAGAGGGCGCGGAAGGTCGCAGAGGCCCAGGCGCCAGCAGAGGACGCCGGCAATACCACCGGCAGCGGGCGATAGCGGAGGGACGTGGTGGGCGTAGACAAGCGAGGCGCCTCCTTCAAAGGGAAAAACCCGGACCGACCACTACCACTGCCCGGTGGCGATAGCGAGATCTCACGCCCGGAGCGAGAGGGCATCGGTCCATCAGGCCTGGCATGAGCGTATGCTCACCATCCGCTGGAATTGGTCACAAGATGGTCACAGAACAGCGGGACCCCGCCAGAATAGCGGGGTCCCGACCATAGATACGGGCCTGGACGCCGAAGTCTACGAACTCCCGTCCGGCTTGATTTCATTGGGCTTTTCGGCGTCCAGGCGATCCTTCCACATTATGATGGCATCCTCATGTGTGTCGCGGTAATAACCGGGGCGGCGGCCGCGATCCTCGAAGCCGTGCCTGCGGTAGAGGTGCTGTGCCACCACGTTGCTCGGCCGCACCTCCAAAGTCATTCGCTGGCAGCCGAAGCCCGCCGCGCGCCGCTCGACCTCCTCCAGCAACGCCGAGCCCACGCCGCGCCCCCGTTCACGGGGGTGCACGGCGATGTTGGTGATATGCGCCTCGTCCAGAATGAGCCACATGCCGGCATAGCCCACGACGGCGCGGCCCCGTAGCGCGACCAGGTAGTGGGCGTAGGCGTTCTGGATCAGTTCGGACAAGAAGGCCCGCTCCGACCACGGCGTGACGTAGGAGGCGCGTTCGATCTCCATCACCCGGCCGAGGTGGCGCACCGCCATATCGTCGAAGCGCACGGGCAGCACTGCCCGCTGCACCGCCAAGACCGCATCCCCCTTCTCGCGTCCGCACGGTACCGGCACAGTCTATGCTTTGTCCCGTATCGGGGCCATCGAGCGCGCCGGCGGGCCCAGGCGCGGCTCGCTGCCGTACCGTGGTTGCAGCGCGAAGGGATCGTCGCGGACTCCGTCCCGCAGGCGGGCCAGTCCAAGGGCGGCCACCGCGGCGGCCAAGCCGGCGTGGCAGCCGAGACCGCCCGCCACCACACCGCCCGGTGGCGGGAGGCCCTCCGGGCCGGTTCCGACCCAGAGCGCCGGCGCCGCCGCGGCGCGCACCCATTCGCGCCACTCCTCGCGGGCCAGCAGCGCCGCGGCCTGCAGCGGCTGCAGCCGGCCGTCCTCCCAGCGGTAGCCGGCGGCGTAGACCCGGTCGTGGCGCGCATCGATCGTGGGCCAGACGCTGCCCGGGCGGGGCCCGGCCGCCGCGGCCAGGGCATCCAGGGCGTCCACTCCAACCAGGGGCACGCCGAGCGCGTACGCCAGGGCCTTGCCGCTCACGACCGCCGCACGCACCCCGGCATACGGCCCCGGCCCGGCGGCCACCGCAATGCCCTGCAGCGCCTCGGCCTTCAATCCGGCACACCGCAGGGCCCGGTCCACCAGCGGCAGCAGGTCCGCGACCGGCCGGGGCACCGACCGGCGCCAGACGCTCGCCCGAATCCGCTTCCCCTCGACCACGGCCGCCCCGGCGCCGCCGGCGGCCGCCTCGATGCCAAGCACGATCATAAACTCGCGCAGGTCCCCCACTGGACCGAAGACCGCGCGACACCTTCCCCCCGTCAGGACATCGGACAGGCGCAACCCGCGGCCGGTTCCGGCCTCCCGCCCCGACTACACCTTCCCCGCCGCCAAACCCTCGGAGCGCGCGGCGGCGAGCAACCGCCGGGCCCGCGGACCGTCCGCCCGCAGCCACATCTCGCGGGCGTCCGGTGCCGACCGCCGCAACTCCACCCGCAGGGCGTCGGCCGGAGTCCAAGCGCCCAGCCGCTCCGCCCACTCCACCACGGCCACCCCGTCGCTGGCGAAGGCCTCGTCCAACCCGATCAGGTCTCCCGCCTGCCCGGCCTCCGACTCAGACAGCCGATACAGATCCACATGCCAGACAGGCCACCGCCCCCCCCGCCGCCGGCGTACCAGGGTGAAGGTCGGGCTCGGATGGGGGCCGGGCACGCCCAACCCGTCCAGGATACCGCCGGCCAACACGGTCTTGCCGGCCCCGACCGGCCCGCACAGCAATACGGCGTCGCCGGCCAGCGCCGCGGCCCCGATCCTCCGGCCGAGTGCCGCCGTCGCCTCCGCTCGGTCCGTCGCACAGGTCCAAGTCTCGGCCATCCCAGCCCCCAACCGGACCACCGGCATCCCCTTTCGGTCCACCCCGCATATGGTGGCACGAAGACGCCAAAGCTACCAGCACGGATCGCATACCAGCGTTCGCGGGGGGATGACATGGCTGCCGATTGGACGCAGGTGGAGTTCGGTGCGCGCATGGCGGACATGCAGGAGGTGGACTACCGCAACACCCTTGCCATCGCCGCCCTGATCGAACTTCTGGTTGACAAGGGCATGATCCAGCCGGCCGAACTACTGCGTAAGAGCCACGACCTCGACCGCGACGCCACCGAACAGGCGGTGGCCGGCGGCGGCTAGGTCCGCCCACTCCGCCCCCGGTCCGAGAGCAGGGCCGACCGCACCAACCTGCCCGCAGCGGTCGGCGAGCCCCGCCAATTCTGAATCAGGGACGGAAAGCGGCAGCCGCCGGGAAACCACGCCCAGGCGGTCCAGCCGATACCTATCCGGGCGGCGTAGCGGATGAAGGCCTGGTCGTAGTGCGTGCCGCAGTTCTGCTGGCCGAACTCGGTGGCGATCAGCGGGTAGCGCTTGGCCGCGAACCCGAAGTCCCGCGGCCAGTCCTGCGGTTGCTTGCCGCCGTAGTCGTACGGGTGGACCGCGTAGGCGATGTTGTAGCCGTGGATCGCATACTGCGGCAGGCCGCGCAGGTCGTAGGCCCAGTTCAGTCCACCCGCGAGGACGATGTTGCGCGCCCCACTTGACCGCACCGCCGCATACAGCTGCTGCAGGCCGGCCGCCGTCCAGGTGGTGTGGGACTTGGAATCCACCACCGGTCCGCCGTGCAGCCAAACGCTCCAGGGGACGTTGTGCGGCTCGTTATACAACTCGAACCACACGCCGGGGTCGTTGCGGTAGACGGCGGCGACCTGCCGCCAGAAGGTGATGGAGTTGCGGTCCGCCATCGGCTGCTGGCCGGGCTTGACCGCACAATAGACCGAGCGCGTCTGGTCGGCGCCACGGTCGGAGGCATGCAGGTCGAGGATCACGATGCGGATGCCGGTCTGGTGGGCCCAGCGCACCGCCTCGGCGACGACGCTGCGGTATCCGGGCGCATGGGCGCAGGAGGTCGAGAGCCAGAAGTCCTGGTTCAGCGGGATGCGGACCGCGTTGGCGCCCCAGGAGGCCATCCGTTTGAAGTCTGCCAGGGAGAGCTGGACGCCGTGCGGATCCCACTCCAGAGACGGCCGGTCGAGCCCGTGGACCAGAAACGGCCGCCCGCCGGGCCCCAGGATACGCGGGCCCCGCACCAGATACCCGCTCGGCCCGGCCAGATGGACCCCGAAGGCCGACACGCCGTCGGGGGGAAGGCCGCACCCCCCCAGCAGGACCGCCAGCGCAAGCGGCAACAGGGTCGCCAGCACCCGGACGCCGCGACCCGCCAAGCGCCCCAATCCCGTTCACCGCCCCGCCGATCCGCTAGGCGCCCGGGCCGGGATCCCCATACAGCCGCCGGTACAGGTCCACCACCATGCGGAAGTCCGCCCAGGCCGCGTTCTTGGCCCCCGGGTTGCGCAGCAGGTAGGCGGGATGGTACGTGGCCAGCACCCAGCGGCCGTCCAACTGGTGCCAGCGGCCGCGGGTCTGTGAGATGCGGCCCCGCGGGTCGACCAGCGCCCGCACCGCCGTCCCCCCGAGCGCCACCACGATCCCGGGGTCGATCTGCCGTAGCTGCCGTTGCAGGCGGGGGCGGCAGGCGGCCATCTCCTCGTCGCTGGGGACGCGGTTGCCGGGCGGCCGGCAGAGCACCACGTTGGTGATATACACCTGCGCACGCCGAAAGCCGGCCGCCGCGAGGATGCGGTCGAGCAACTGGCCGGCGGCCCCGACAAAAGGCCGGCCGAGTTCGTCCTCCGTGGCCCCCGGCCCCTCCCCGATCAGGCAAAGGTGGGCCCGCGCGTCGCCCTCGCCAAAGACGACCCCGGAGCACCCGGCGCGCAGGCCGCAACGGGTGCAGCCCCGCACGAGTTCCCCCAGTTCCTCCAAGGTGCCGCGGCCGGCCAGTTGCCGTTCCCAAACCGCTTGCGCTTCCGCTCGCGCCACCGCCCCCCGCTACGCGTCCGCGGCGTCGTTCGCCAGGTGCCGCGCCCATCCTGCCGCGGCGCCCGCGAGCCTCGCCGCCGCCCACCGCCACCGCAGGCGCGCGGCGGCGCCGGATCAGTGCGGTTCGGGGGCGAAGCGCCGCACCCACGCCGCCAGCGCGACCAGCCCGACCCCCAGCACGGCCAGCAGACCGCCCAGGGCCGGCACCCCCTCGGCACCCAGGGCCCCGGCGGTGAAGGGCGCCAGGCTGACCCCGACCGCGCCACCGGTGGCGATCGCCCCGGCCATCGCCCCGGGCCGGTCCGGCACCAGCGCGGCCGCGTGCGCCACCAGGTTCGGATAGATGCCCCCCAGGGTGAAGCCGGCCGTCCCGAAGGCACACATCGCCAGCCAGGGGCTCGGGGCGAACGACACCGCCACCAGGGCCGCGGCCGAGGCCACCGCCTGCCACCACAGCAGCCGCGGCACCGGCACGCTCCGCACCACGCTGGTGTTGACCAGCCGGCCCAGGGTGAGACAGCCGTAGAAGACGGTGGCACCGAGGGCACCGGTGAGCACGGGGGCGTGAAAGCGCACCACCAGCCAGGTCGCCGCCCAGCCGCTCACCGCCCAGCCGCCGCCGTTGTAGGCGAAGGCCATGCCGGCCAGGGCCAGCACCCGCCGGTCCAGGCCGCTACCCGCGGCACGGCCCGGCGCCACGCGGACATCGCCGCAGGCCGCGGCCAACCCGGCACCGGCCAGCAGCGCCGCCACGGCCCAGGCCCAGAAGGCGAGGCGCCAGCCGAGGCGCGCCTGCAGCAGCAGCCCGACGGCGAACGGCCCCGCCGCGGCCCCCAGGCTATAGACGGCGTTGGTCAAACTGAGCGCCTGGGCGCGCAGGGCCGGGCCGGTGCGCGCCGCGACGGCGTTGACCTCCGTGCCCAGGCAGCCGAAGGCGAAGCCGACCAGGCCGCCACCGGCCACGAGGACGGCCCAGGCCGGCGCGGCGGCTTGCAGCGCCAGGCCCCCCGCCAGGAGCACCCCGTAGACCGCCAGCAGCCCCCGGGCGGGCAGGCGGTCGGAGACGGCGGCGGCGAGGGCCGAACCGACCGCACGGCAGACCCCGAAGGCGACGAACAACTCGCCGGCCTCGGCCAGGCCGACGCCGAACCGGGCCCGCGCCGGGATCAGGGCCGGCCCCCAGGAGGGCCCAACCAGACCGAGGACCGCCATCACCGCGGAAGCCCAGACGATCCGCCGCCGGGTGCCGCCGTTCAAACCGGCGCCACGAAAGCGGCGCGGGCCGGGCCTCCGGCACTCAACGGCCGGTGTGGACGCGGGGGACGCGCGCACCGATCGCGCACAGCACCTCGTAGCTGATCGTCCCGAGTTGCCGTGCCACGTCGTCCGCCCATTGGGACGCCTCCCCCTGTACGCCGAGCAGCACCACCGGATCCCCGGCGCGCACCGGACCACAGCCCGCCAGCGACACGACGGTCTGGTCCATGCAGACCCGCCCGCGGATGGGCGCACGCCGGCCGTCCAACAGGACGTGGCCCCGGTTGCTCAGGGCCCGGCTCCAGCCGTCCGCGTAGCCCACGGGCAGAGTCGCCACAGGCTCGACCGCGTCCGCGCGATAGGTCGCATTGTAGCTCACGCCGTCCCCGGCGCGAAGCAGGCGGAGTTGGGCCACGCGGGTGTGCCACCGCAGCACCGGCCGCAGCCCCGGGTCGAAAACCTCGTCCGACGGCCGGTACCCATACAGCCCGATGCCGGCGCGCACCAGGTCCAGGTGCGCCTCCGGCAGCTGCAGGATGGCGGCCGTGTTGGCCAGATGGCGCAGCCGCGGCCGGACACCGCGCTCTGCCAGACCGCTCAGGACGGCGCGCAGGCAGGTCAGTTGCGCCCGGGCCCCCGCGAGGTCGGCCTCGTCCGCGCTGGCGAGGTGGGAAAAGACGCCCGCCAGTTCCACACCGGGCAACGCCGCCACCCTGGCGATGACGGCCGCGGCCGCCGCCTGCTCCCGCGGCCGCCGCGCCGGCCAACCCAGGCGGCCCATCCCGGTATCCAGCTTGGCGTGCAGCCGCGCCCGGCGGCCGCAGGCTTGCGCCGCCGCCGCGAAGGCCCGCGCGTCCTCCTCGCAGAACACCGCCTGGTCCAGATCGGCCGCCACCACCTCGGCGGCGCGGCCGGCCGGCGTCCAGCCCAAGACGAGTAGCGGCGCCGCGATGCCGGCCTGGCGCAGGGCGACACCCTCCTCGAGCAGCGCCACGCCCAGCCAGTCCGCCCCGGCCTCGAGGGCGGCGCGCGCGACCGCCAGCGCGCCGTGCCCGTACGCATCCGCCTTGACGACCGCCATGAAGGAGCCGGCGGCGGCGCAGCGGGCGCGCAAGAGACGGACGTTGTGGCGCAAACACTCCAGGTCGACCTCCGCGAAGGTGGGCCGCCCGCTCCGGCTTTCGGTCTCCCTCACGCCCGCGCCCCCACCAGGGCGCGGAAGGCGTCGCCGAACCGGTCGAGCACGTCGCGGGCCAGCATCGCGCGCCTGCCGAGCGCCGCCGCCGCCCGGTCGCCCGCGAGCCCGTGCACGTAGGCGCCCGAAACGGCAGCGGCGTGCGGCTCGGCGCCCTGGGCGCACAGCCCGGCGATCAGACCGGCCAGCACATCGCCGCTTCCCCCCGTGGCCATGCCGTCGTTACCGGTCGGGTTCACCCAGACGGGGTGCTCCGCCGCCGCCACCAGGGTGCCGGCGCCCTTGAGCACCGCGACGCACCGCCCCTCCTGCGCCAGCTGCCGCACGGCCGCCAGCCGGTCGGCCTGCACGTCCGCGCTGGAGCGGCCCAAGAGCCGGCCCGCCTCCCCCGGGTGCGGGGTGATCACCAGACGGCCGGCGGCGACGCGCAGATCCCGCAGTTCCAAGACGTTCAGGGCGTCCGCGTCCAGCACCAGCGAACCCGCATACACCTCCAGCAAACGGCGCACCACCGCCCGCACCCCGACACCGCGCCCCAGCCCCGGACCGGCCACCACGGCGTCGGCCGTGCCCAGCAGCGTCGGCAACCGGTCCACCGCCTCGGCCGCCAGTTGGCCGTCGGGATCGGCCGGCAGGGGCCGCGCCGTCGCCTCCGCCAGGCGGGCGGCCACCAGCGGGGCCACCGGCACCGGGCAGGCCACCTGGCACAGCCCTGTTCCCGAGCGTAGCGCGGCCTCCGCGCACAGCGAGGCGGCACCGGACAGGCCCGTGGAACCGACGACGGCCAGCACCGTCCCGTAGGTCCCCTTATGTCCCGCCGCACGCCGCTGCGGCAGCAGGGTCGCCGCGTCACCCGCCTCACAACCGCGCAGCACGTCCAGGCCGCTCCAGGCGGCGGCCGGGATGCCGAGCGGTTCGCACACCACGCCGCCGGCATACGTCCTGCCCGGCTCTACCAGCAGACCAGCCTTGATCGCACCGAAGCAGATCGTGCGCCGTGCCCGGATGCACGGCCCCTGCGGCGCCTCCCCCACATCCCCGGAGAGGCCAGACGGGATGTCGGCGGAGAGCACCGGCGCGGCCGCGACGTTGGCCTGCGCCATCACGTCCGGCAGCGGCGGCCGCACCGTCCCGTGGAAGCCCGTGCCCAGCAGGCAGTCCACCAGAACGCCGGCCTCGGCCAGTTCCGGCCCGAGATCGGCGGTGGGCGGCGATTCGGCCAGGGGCACCCCGGCGGCGTGCAGCAGCGCCAGTTGGGAGGACGGCTCCCGGCCCAACCGCGCCCGGTCCGCCCACAGAAGGACGCGGGCCGAGACGCCGGCGGCCGCCACGTGGCGGGCCGCCACCATGCCGTCGCCGCCGTTGTGGCCGCCGCCGCAGAGGAAGACCACCGGCCCGCCCCGCCCGGCCTCGCGCCGCAGCGCCAGGGCCTCGCGCGCCAGCGCCGAGCCGGCCACCTCCATCAGGGTGCCGACCGAAAGCCCATGTTCCTCCACGGCCCTGCGGTCGAGTTCCCGCATCCCCGCGACCGTCAACAACCCGATCATGGCTCGCCCCCGTCGCCGCCGTCTTCGGCCACCACCGTCGCAAAGGCGATACCCCCGGCGTGGGCGATGCTCACATGCCAGCGCACCGCGCCGAGGCGGCGCGCCAGGCCCGCGGCCCCACCCGACAAACGGAGCCGCGGCCGGCCGCCGGGTTCGTGTTCCACCTCGATCTCGCGGAAGGACACGCCCCGCATACCGCAGCCCAGGGCCTTCATGGCGGACTCCTTGGCGGCAAAGAGGCCAGCGAGGCGCTCCCAGCGGCGCGGGCCACGCTGCGGCGCGGCGGCCTGCTCGGCGGGCGTGAAAAGGCGGCCCACCAGCGCGGGATGGCGCCGGCAAGCCGCCGAGAAGCGCTCGATCGGGGTCAGATCACAACCGGTCCCGACAATCAACGGTGGGAACCCCTCCCGGACGATGTCCTGGGCTGGATCCCATGTTGCCGTGCCGGGAGCCGGGGGGCAAGCGGTCAGGCGCGCGGCGGCTCCTTATCCACGCGCCCCGCTGCCGATCAGCACGCCAGCCGCGAAGACCAGCGCCCCGCCGAAGACGACCTGAACGACCGAGAGCCACATCTTGGTGCCGAAGTAGCGGTTGCGGATCACCGCGATGGCGATCAGCTCCACCGTGACGACCAGGTACGCGAGGATCAACGCCGCGTGGATGCTCGCCATCAGGAAGGGTAGCGCGTGGCCGAGTCCGCCGATAAACGTCATCAGGCCGATGATCGCGCCGCGGCCCAGGGGCGAACCGCGCCCAGTCAACTCGCCGTCGTCCGAAAGCCCCTCGGCGAACGCCATGCTGATGCCTGCGCCGATGGCGGCCGCCAGACCGACGACGAATGCCGTGTGGGTGTTCTGCGTCGCGAACGCCGTCGCGAAAAGCGGCGCGAGCGTCGACACCGAACCGTCCATCAGGCCGGCCAGCCCCGGCTGCACCACCTGAAGGATAAAGGAATGGCTGTGCCCGCGCTCCGTTCGCTTTTCCGCCTGCGCCGTCCCATCCTCGAGAGCCGCCGTCTCCTCCACGCCCCTTCGCTCCTCCCGCTCAGCGCGACCCGCCGGCGGCCGTCTCCGGCCGTTGGGTCTCCGCTTCCAGCGCCGCGGCCGCCAGCGCGTCCTGTGCGTCCTGTGCGTCCACGGCAACCTGGCACTCCGGACATAGCCCGTGGATCAACTCGGTCCGCCCCACCACCCGGAAACCGCCCACGCGCTCGGGCAGCACCGCCTGCCCGTGCGGTGCCGGCGCGTCCTCGATGCGCGCACAGCGGACGCAGACCAACTCGGCGTGCGGCCGCGTATCCGGATCGTAGTGCACCTGGCCGTCACCGGAAGAAAAGCGCCGCAACTCCCCCGCTTCCGCCAGGTCGTTCAGGGCCGCATACACCGTGGTCAGCGAAAGATGTGGCAGGAGGCCGCGCAGTCGTGCATGCAGTTGCTCCGCGGTCGGATGCGAGGCGTCGCCCGCCAGCGCGCGGTAGATGAGCACGCGCTGCGGGGTCACCTTACCCCCCCGCGCCTGGAGGCGCTCGATCAACTCCTCCACCGGCCGCAAAGACCCACAACCTTTCGTTGGACGCGACGCCCCTCATCCGACACCAGGCCGCCTTCACACGAAACACGTCACGCAGATTCGATGTCATCTGAAATCATTTCAAACAAAACCAGTATACGGCCGGCCCAGCCGTCGTCAAGCGCGCGCCGGCGGCAGGTGCAGCGGCCGTCCCTCCAGCGAGCGCGCCGCTTCACCCAGGCCCTCGGCCAGCGTCGGATGCGCCAGCATCGCCCCGGACAGATCGGCCGCCGTCGCGCCCTGGTGCAGCGCCAGGCAGGCGATGCCGATCAACTCGGTGGCCCCGGCGCCGAACAGGTGCGCCCCGAGCAGACGGCCGTCCGCCGCCGCGACCAGCTTGCACAGTCCATCCGTCTCACCGGCCGCGTGGGCGCGCCCCAGGGCGGCGAACGGCAGACGGCCGATACGCGCGCCGGGATCCGCCGTCCGGGCGGCCGCCTCGGTCATCCCGACCCAGGCCACCTCCGGGTGGGTGAACACCGGGTAGGGCACCACCGGTTCAGCGGGCAGCGGCCGGCCCAGGATGCCGGCGGCGATCCGTTCGGCGTGCCCGAACGCCACGTGCGCCAATCCCGGGCCGCCGACCGCGTCGCCCCCGGCGAAGACCCCGGGCGCCCCGACACAGCGCAGAGCGCCGTCGACGGCCAGGCGCCCGCCGCCGGTCCCGAGGCCGCACGCCTCCAGACCCAGACCGGCGGTGCGCGGCCTGCGGCCGGTGGCCACCAGCACGACGTCGGCCTCGACGGCCCGCGTGCCGGCGGCGTCGCGCAGTTGCACGACCGGCCCCGGGCGGATCCCCGCCACCTCGCAGCCGGCATGGACCGCCACCCCGCGCCGCCGCAGGGCGGCCGCCAGGCGGCGCGCCACTTCGGCGTCCGCGGCCGGCAGCAACTGTGGGGCCACCTCCACCAGGGTGACGCTGCTGCCGAGATCGGCATAGGCGGAGGCGAACTCGCAGCCCACCGCCCCGCCGCCGATGATCACCAACCGCGCGGGCAGCTCCCGTAGCGCCAGCAGGCCGTCGCTATCCAACACCCCCGGCAGGTCGGCGCCGCCGATCGGCGGCTTGGCCGGGACCGACCCAGGCGTCAGCACCAGGGCCTGTGGCCGCAGGTCGGCCGCGTCCGCACCCTGGACGCGCACGGCCGGCACCCCACCCGGCCGCGCCGGCGGCAGCAGCGCGCCATGGCCGCGCACCAGCGTGACCCCGTTGGACCGCAGCAGTTGCTCCAGTCCCCGGGTCAGGTCCGCCACCACTCGGTCCTGGCGCGCCCGCACCGCGGCAAAGTCCACGGCCGCTCCGCCGGCCGGGCGCAGGCCGAACTCCGCCGCCGCGGCCAGCGTGCGGGCCACGCGCGCGCTTTCCAGCAGCGCCTTGGTCGGCACGCAGCCGCGGTGCAGGCAGGTCCCGCCCGGGCGGTCGGCATCCACCAGCCGCACCGCAGCGCCCCCCTGCGCGAGCCCGATCGCGGCGGCGTAGCCCGCCGGCCCGCCACCCACCACCACCACATCCGGCCCCGCCGCCTGCTCTGACGCCACCAGAGACACCACCCTCCTGCCGGCCGCGCGACGCGACCGCCGCCGCCCCGTTCCGGCCCGCGGCCCGTCTCCCCTGCGCCGCCCGCGCAACACCGGCCGCTTTCGACCCCGACACGCAGGGACGGCGGCCGTCCAGGCGAAAGCATGCCCGCATGCACAAGGGAAACGGGATCACGCTCTTCGAATACAGCGGTTGAAGCGGTTGCAAGGACGCGAGGGCGTGGCTCTCGCAGCACGGTTGCGACAACCCGCGGCGGCGCGACCTGCGGCGTGATCCGCCCACGCGGGCGGAACTGGAGGCGTTGGCGGCCCTCCACCCGGACGGCCCGGCCGGCCTGCTTTCCACCCGCTCCGTCCGCTACCGCGAACTCGGTCTGGCCGGCCGGCGGTGGACGGAGGCCGAACTGCTCGACCTGCTGGACGGGGAGCCCGGGCTGCTGCGCCGGCCCCTGGTGACCGACGGCCGGCACTTGGTCGTCGGCTTCGACCGCGCCGGCTTGGCGGCCCTGCTGGCGGCACGCGCCTGAGGCGGGCTCAGAGGGCGGACGGCGCGCCGGCGCGCAGCCAGGCCAGCAGGGGTTCCCGCCGGTTGGGTAGCCGGTCGTCCAGGACCTGTTCATGCAGCGCCGCCAGGACCGCGCCGATCCGCGGACCGGGCCCAAGCCGTAGCTCGCGCATGACGTCGTTGCCGTCCACCGCCAGATCACCGCGGGCGAAGCCCTCCCCGCTCGTGGCCAACTCGTGCAGGTGCCGCAACAAGCGCTCCCCCTCGGGTCCGTAGCCCTGGCCCCAGCGCGACCCCTGGCGGTCCGCCCGGCGCAACTCCAGCAGATCGGCGACGCCCCCCGGCCCCAGGCCGAGCAGCAACCGCCGCGCGGCGCCCAACTGCGTCTGCGGGCCGTAGGAGAACATGTGCCTGCGCACCAACGCCGCCACCTCCGTCACCCGCGCCTGCGCAAAGCGCAGGCGCCGCAGCGCGCAGGCCGCGATCTCCGCCCCGGCGACCTCGTGGCCGTAGAAGTGGGTCGTGCCGCCGTCGTCGAGCGTGCGGCAGGCCGGCTTGCCGCAATCGTGCAGCAGGGCGGCCCAGCGCAGGTGCGCGGCGGCCGTGATCGTCTCGACGGCGCGCACGCTGTGTTCCCAGACGTCGTGGACGTGCATCGGGTTGTTCTGCGTGCAGCCGACCATCGGCAGGCACTCGGGCAGCACCGCCCCGAGCAGGCCGTGCCGACGCAGATCGCGCAGCGCCAACCCGCAGCCGGGCGCGCACAGCATCGCCTCCAGCTCGTCGCGCACCCGTTCGGCGGCCAGCGACTCCAGGCAGCCGTCGGCTGCGGCGGCCGTCAGGGCGCGCGCCAGAGCCGGGTGGTAGGAAAAGCCGAGTTGCGCGCGGAACCGCACGGCGCGTAGTACGCGTAGCGCGTCCTCGGCGATGCGCCGCCCCGCCGGACCGACGCAGCGCAGGACGCCCACGGCCAGGTCGTCCCGGCCGCCGTGGGGGTCGACGACGGTGCCGCCGGCCAAATCGACGGCCATGGCGTTGACGGTGAAGTCGCGGCGCGCCAAGTCGGCGCGGATGCTGCGGCTGAACACGACCCGGCTCGGGCGGCGGCGGTCGCGGTATTCGGCCTCCCGCCGCAGGGTGAGCACATCGACGCCCTCCACCAGGACCCGCCCGAAGGCCGCGTCATCCGCCACCGCCTGCGGCCACAGGGCCAGGACCGCCTCGGGCCGGGCGGTCGTCGCCAGGTCGTAGTCGCGCGGGGTGAGCGACAACAGCGTGTCCCGCACCGCCCCGCCGACCAGATAGACGGAATAACCCGCACGAAGGAGCTTGAAGGCTATGCGCCCGACCTCGTCCGGCAGGGACCAGTCCAGGGCCCATCCCCCCAGCACTTTTCGGTTTGCCACCGGTCTGCGGCTGGCGGCGGCGCTGGCCTCCGCCGCACTGGCCGCCTGCGGCCCTGCCCAGCCGGCCCCGGCCAAAAGTACGGCAACACCGCCCGCCTCCCACGCCCGTCCGAAGTCCCGGACCTCGCGCACTTCGCGGACCGCGCCCGCTGGCCACGGCGCCACCCACGCGGCGGCGCCGGCCATCCCCCCGCTGCGCTCCGGGGTGGCTAACCCCGCCTTCACCCAGGTGCTACCGCTCTTGAGCCACACCCGCGCCACGGTCTGGCTGCCGGTGTGGCTGCCGCCGCTTTCCACCGGCCGCCACGACTACTTTACCGTGCGGACGACGGCGACCACATACCGCATCGGCATCTACCAGGTTTCCCGCGCGGCCGCGCCCGGAAGCCTGCCGCCGCCCCCGCAAAAGGACGTCGTGGGCGCCATCGCCGCTGGCGGCGCCTCCGCCCTGGGCGCCTCCCCCTCCGTCCCCACCCCGTCGGGCGGCGGCACGGCCGCCTCGCCCGGGGGCGGCGTGCACGCCACCTACTACCCGCAGACGGCCAAACAGCCCTTCTCGCTGCTGCAGTGGCGAGCGCTCGGCTGGACCTTCCAGGTCGCCGACGTCAGCGGTGTGGGCCGGTCGGCCGCGGCCCTGGCGCCGTATGCCCGCCGCCTGGCCGCCCTGGTACCGCCCGGCAAGACCCCCGTACCGCGCATCCCCAGCGGCACGGTCGTGCAGACGATCACCCCGGCCGGCGCCTCCACCTGGGTGCTGTGGCGCCGCGGCACCTGGACCTACCGGGTGCGGGGCGCGGGCTCCCCGGCCCTGCGGCTGGCCGCGTCCATGACCCGGGTCTCGGCGCGCCGCCGCTGAGCCCGCCTGAAGTGGGCCCGCCTTCGCGCGGGAGCCCTCCCGCTACGGCGGCCCACGAAGCCGACGGCCGCGGCCGGGATGGGACGACCAACGCACCTGGGCCGCACTCACAGGCGGGCGACGCGCAGGGCGAAGTCCAGACCCGCGCCCAACAGCCACAGCCAGCAGAGCCATACCAGCCAGCGCACCCTCCCGGTCCCGCGCGCGCCGCCGCCCGCCTGCCCCACCGTCCCCCACCCCTTCCACCCACCCACCCACCGCCACCGCCGACCGGTCCGCGGATCCGCACTGCGGCCGGCCGCACTCTCGGCGCCCAGGCGGGCCCTCAGACGCGCGGGCCCACGAGCAGCCAGAAGCAGGCGGCGACGAAAAGCACAAGCACTGCGCCGGCCGCGACGTTGTGCCAGCGGCCGTTGCGCCCTTCGGGCATCACCTGCGGATCGTTGGCCAGCGCGATCAACAGGGCCACCAGCGGCGGCAGCAGGATCGCGGAGGCCGCCTGCACCAGGACGGCGATATGCAGCGGCGCCAGGCCGGGCCAGAGCACCGAGGCCGCGGCGGCCACCACCCCGGCGGTATAGGCCGCGTAGAAGGCAGGGGCCTCCCGCAGGCCCGCCTCCGGCCGCGCCCGCCCGCCGAAGGTCTCCGCCACCGCCCACGCGGTGGACAGCGACACCGTCAGCGCCGCCACCAGCCCGGCGTCGAAGATCCCGATCGCAAAGAGGTCGCCGCCAAGCGCTCCCAGGCCGCGGGCGCCGCCGCCGACGGCACCGGCCGCCCCGAGCACGACCACGGCGACCGCGACCAGCACCTGCACACTGGCCCCGGCCGCAAGGTCGACGCGCCCGGCGGCGATCGAACGGCGGCCACCGGCGCTGGCCTGGGTCTGAAAAAAGAGCATCCAGGGCGCCAGGGCGTTGCCGACGGCCGCCACCAGGAACAACCCCAGGTGGGGGGCGGGTCTCGCAGCCCAGACCGCCGCACCCTGCCGCCCGAGCACACCGGCGGCCAGGGGCAAAAACAGCAGACTGGCGACCGCCAGGCCCACGGCCGCCCGCTCGGCGGCCCGGTAGCGCGGCACCAGCACCAACAGCAAGACCAAGCCGCACGAAAGCGGCACCCCGGCGTCCAGGGGAACCCCGAAGTGCGCCAGCCCCATGCCCATGCCGATGAACTCCGTCACCAGGGTCAGCGCGTTCTGCACGGCCAGGTCGATGCCCGCCAGCCAGGCCCAGCCGCGGCTGAACCGGGTCCGGATCAGTTCGGCCAGGCCGCGGCCGGTGACCGTGCCGACACGCAGGGCCATATCCTGGACCACCACGGCGCACACACCGAGCGGCAGCAGCAGGAGGCTGAACCACACCGCGCCGAAGCGGTCCCCCGTGGCGGCGTAGGAGAGCAGGCCGCCGGCGTCGTTGTCCCCGGCCATGGCCAGCAGCCCGGGCCCCAGTAGCGCAAACACCGACGCGGCGGCGCGCCAGCGGGCCCGCCACCATCCCGCCGCCCCGGTCCGCCGCGCGCCGCCGAGCCGCTCCGCCTGGATCACCCCCGGCTCCCCCCGTCATAGCGACCATACCCCAGTCATATGAACTCGGGGGGCGTGGTGGTGCGCCTCGCACCGGGGGGTGGTGCCGGCGGGACCACAACCGCGGTTGATCGAATTGCTGCGCGAGCGCATGGCGGCCCAGGGCCTCTCGCTGCGCGCCCTGGGCCGCGCGGCCGGGGTGAGCCACTCCAGCGTCTCGCGGCTGCTGGCCGGAAGGGCGCGCCCGACCGCGGGGCTGCTGCGGGCCCTGGCGCCGGTGTTAGGCTGCCCCGCCGACGAGTTGCTCGCCGCCGCCGGACTCGCCCGCCCGGCCGGTGCGGACGACCCCTGGGAGGCCCTGCGCCGGCTGGGTGTGGATCCGGCCCCGCCAGCCCTGGCCGCCCGCGTCGCCGAGCGGCTGGAGCACCTGCGGGCCTATGCGGCCACCCCGGCGGCGGCCGAGACGGTGCGCGGCGGTCTGGAGCCCAAGCTCGCGGCCCTCGGCGCCGGCGGGCCGGTGATCGACCGGCTGCGCGCCCTCAGCCACCTCTACCTGGAGGGGACGGACGCCCCCACCGCCGCGCGGCTGGCCGCCGGCAGCGCCGTGCTCTATTTTCTCGTCGCCGTGGACGCGATCGACGACTTCCTCTTCCCTCTCGGGTATTTGGACGACGCCATCGCCATCGCCCTGGCCGAAGCCGAGGTCCGGCGCTGGCTGGGACACGCCCCCTGAGGCCCGATGCGCTATGCTGGACCGGGGGTGGATGCGGCCGTGGTGCGCTGGCGACCACTCCTGGCCACCCTGGCGGCCGCTGCGGACGTCGCCGCCCTGGGCTTGTCGCGGCTGAGCCTGGGGACCAGGGTCTGCATGGCGCCGGCCCGGCCGGGCGGTCGTCCGACCCACTGCCACCCGGTGCCGATCATCCACGCCTTCGCCTCCCCGCTGGGGAGGGTCCTGATGGCCGCCATGCTGGTCGCGGGCCTCATCCCCCTGCTGACGCTGCGCAAGCGCCGGCGGTGGCCGATCCTCCTGTCGGGAGGCGTGCAGTTCCTGCTGCAGTTCCTGGCCATCCCGGCCTTCTTCCTGTGGCTTCCGACCTTCTTTCTCACCGTGGCGGCCGCCGCAGCCCGCGCCCCTGAGGTGGCCGGCCCTCCTACGACCGACCATCCCGCCTGAGGTCCGTTCGAGCCCGGCCGGATTGGCCCGAGCGCCGCCCGGGTCCCGGAAGGCCGTTCATCCTCCGCCGCCGAAAACGGAGTGGGAAGGCGCACCACCGGCGCGGCGATGACCGGGGAAGGCCGGCCTGGACCGCCGGCGGTCAGGCCCGAAGGCGGGGATGTTCAACTGGCCGGCGAACTGCGGCACCCGACCCGGCGCCGGCTACTGCTGACAGCGGCGGCCATGGGGGTGGCCCCGGCCGTTGGCGGCTGCGGCGTACTTGCTTCGGGTAGCCGCGGCCCCCTGGTGGGTATGGAGTACGAGACGTGGTTCACCTGTGCCATGGGCGGCGCCCCCGGCGTGGCGGCCATCCAGGCCGAGGCCAAGCGCAAACTGGCCGCCCTGGCCGCACCGGGAAAGGCCATCCAGATCAACGACCCCCACCTGGCGATCGACCTGGGACGCGCGGCGGGCACCGCCGACGTGGACGGCAGGTGCCCCGGACGCCCGGCCGCCGGTTGGAACGGCCGCGAGGCCACCCCGGTGCTGGGCACCTACGAATCCAGCAACCCCAAGGTCATCCGCCGGCACGCCGAGTGGATCGCCGGGACGGGCGTCGACTTCGTGCTGATCGACTGGAGCAACAACCTCGGCGGCAACTGGAGCAACGGGGTGGCCCTGGGCATCATGGCCGCCACCTACAACCTGGCACAGACCTACCTCCACCTGCGGCAGCGGCCGAAGTTCTGCCTGCTGCTGGGCCTGGACGGCGGCCACGCCTCCACGGCACGCTTCCAGAAGCAAGTGGACATGGTCTGGTCGCTGTTCCTGCAGCCCCCGGCCGTGCGGCGGCTGTATCAGGAGTATCTCGGTAAGCCCCTCTTGACGGTCTACACCGGGCCGCGCTGGACCCCGCCGCCGTCCTGGTCGGATCCGCGCTTCACGCTGCGCTGGGTGAACGGCTTCAACGAGACGACCCACGGCAACCGCCTGGGCTATTGGTCTTGGATCGACCGCCAACCGCAGATCACCTACCGCACGGTGACCGGTGCCAAGGGCAAGACGGCGCGCGTCGCCGAGGCGGTGACGGTCGCGGCGGGCTGGCCGGGTGGGGGGCCGTCCTCCCAGCACGGCTGGGGAAAGGGGGCGCGCCACCACGGGCGGACCTATCTGAAGCAGTGGGAGGTCGCCTTCAGGGTACAGCCCGAGGTCGTCTTGCTGTGCCAGTGGAACGAGTTCAACCAACCGGACCAGTACAGCGTGGAGATGAGTAACGACATGGAACCGACGGCCCAGCACGGTTTCGGCGCCCACGGCGCAGGCGGTTGGGGCACCTACTACCTCGACCTCACCTCGCGCATGGTCCACGCGATCAAGGCGGGCCGCCCCCAGCCCCACGTGCGCCTCAACCCCGCGATTCCGTGAGCCGTTCCTCTCTTCACGCTGGTCACGCTGGTCAGGTGAGGACACACGCGCATAGACCGCCACCCCTTTTGGCTCCTGCTTCGGCGGCTTCAAGATGATGGTGCCTGTGGGCAGCTGCTCTACTGGCACGGGCAGTTTGCCCATTGCGGTACATTCGCCGCGTGGCTTGGTAGTTGATGCCTTGCTCCTTCGCCCCTGCGCTCAGTTTCGTGCCTTCATTATATCACAGGTGCTGATACGTGTAGATATTACTGGCCAACAGTTAATACCCCGCGCAAAGGCAGCGCCTCATGGGGGAGGCCCGGCCGCACGGGCCGCCCCCACCCTGGACGCCGGTGCGTTTTGCCGCAGGCGCCCGGGCCGTGGGGGGCGATCCGCGTCGGATGCCCCCTGCGGCCGGGACCGGCCCGGAGCCGTCCGCCGTTCGGCGGATTACTTGAAGTTCGCGACCCAGGTATAGGACGTGGGACCGAGTCCGTCTCCCTGGAAGCCGAACGCCGTGCCGCGGGGCTTGTAGGCGAGGGGGATGATCTTCCCGGTGGGTGCGCCGCCCCCCTGGGGTGAATACACCGTGTCCTTCTGCCCATTCATCTTCAGCTTCGCGTGGCCCCCCTGCCAGGTGAGGGCGGCGGTGGCGTCCGTCTTGGTGATGTCGATGACGACGTGGACCCAGGTGTTCTTGGGGACGGTGGTCAGGCCGGCATCCGGTGCGTCCCAGGCGGTCCAGGCATAGGTCTGGGCGAAGCCCGTGTAGTTCGGTTTCCCACGGGTGTCGATGCGGAACAGGTATCCCTTTCCGGTCCTGCTGGAGGAAAAGAAGAAGTCCGCCAGGCCCTGCGTCTTCATGTCGTAAGAGAACGTGTGCATCGACTTGCCCGTGTCGGCCCAGACGTACGAGTCGTCCCCCGGCAGTTTGAGGGCCGCTCCGGATGGATGGCCGCCCGTGGCGTCGATGCTCGGGCCGGCGCCCTTGCCGCCCACACCGGTGGTCCATCCTTTGAGACTGGTCGACGTGGGTAGTTTGACCGCGGCCGCGGCCCCGTGCGTTCCGTGTCCCGCCGCCGTCTTGGAGGCGGGCGCGGCGGATCCGCAACCTCCCAATAGGACCGCTCCGGCGAGACCCGCGGCGAGCAGCATCGGGACGCGCTGCCAGGCGCTCCGCGCGCTGGGGGATGGAGCCACACGCCAACACCTGCCCTTCCTGATCCGTGCCGCATGCAGGCATGCATGCTGGAAGTGGTTCCAGTTTCAATGGAGGCACCGCGGGAGCGGTTCCATTGAAAGAACCATCGCGCTGTTCCCACGTCCGTGGCGGAATTCCTACAGCATCCCGGCTGACGTCGGGCGGCGGACCGGTTTCCCGTGGGCACCTGGCAAGGTGCGCCGCATGGGCGGAGTCCGTTGCCTGTGCGGGCCCGGACGTGGCAAAGTTCATGATCATGGGCCAGCTTCGGTGTGCCACCCTGCCGGCGGTCGCCAGGGGCTGCCGCCCCAGGCCATGCGGGCGGGAGACGCGAGGCAGGGGCCCCCTTTCCGCAACCCGCGCCGCGGAACGAGGAGACGACCTTGACGATGGCGACCCGCACCGTGGGCATGCTTCTATTCCCAGGGTTCGAGCCGCTCGACGCCTTCGGGCCGCTCGAGGCGTTCGTCATCTCCCGCTTTTCCGGCCGTGCGGACGACGCCCCCCCGCACCCCTTCCGCCTGCTGACGGTGGCCGAGAACACCCAACCCGTCGCGATGACCGGGGGCCCACGGGTGGTACCCGACGCCAGGCTTGCGGATTGCCCGTCGCTGGATGTGCTGTGGGTGCCAGGCGGCGCCGGGACGCGGCGGGAGTACCGCAACGCGAATCTGCTCGACTTCATACGGGAACGGGCGGAGGAGGTCGAGGTGCTGGCCTCGGTCTGCACAGGGGCGGCACTGCTGGGCGCGGCCGGCCGCCTGAACGGGTGCGCGGCGACCACGAACCGGCGCGCCTTCGACTGGGTGGCCGGTCTGGCCCCCGCCGCGCGCTGGGACCGCGAGGCCCGCTGGGTGGACACCGGTCGGATCGTTACGGCCGCAGGGGTGTCCGCGGGCATCGACATGGCCCTGCACCTGGTGGAGCGCTTCCTGGGCGCCGACGCCGCCGCGACGGCCGCCCGGCGGATGGAGTACGGCTGGATCCGCGACACCCGCCCGCCTGGGCCCTGACCGCCCGCCGGCGGACCCGCACCCCGGGCCACTGCGGCGTGCCCTCTTTGGTGACCGAGATCGCGGCGCAAGCCCCCGGCTTCAGCCGTGGGGTGAGCCGCGCCCTTGCCTCGGGTCGACCCATTTCTTGCATTAGGCATCGGAGAGCGGTATAATGCGAACATGCGGATGGTGCTGCGGTCCAACCGCAATGTGGTGTTCTCCTGCAAGTACCATGTGGTGTGGTGTCCCAAGTACCGACGTAAGGTGCTTGTGGAT